>CAZZKT010000010.1:15795-24647 GCA_964654625.1 uncultured bacterium | reverse complement strand
GTAAAATGGGAAAGAATTTAAACTTTGACTCACGCAAATTACATGAAAATGTTTTCAGCGTGAGGAAAAAATCGCGATTATAGATGATTTTTTCAACTGCGCCTTTTCTTACCGATGATTATATGCCGTTAAGCACTGCAAGGTTATTCCACTTTTCGGCTTACAATACTACTACCATTTCAATCCTTGTATAAAACTTGGAGTTAGTTTCACTGCCATCAAAAGGACAAAGAAAAGTATCACGATAACTTCCCACAAACTTCCGGTTTTGATGAGTTTAAGACTGATTCTTGGGTAATACGAAAGGGTGTAAGGAATCCCGAGGGGGGTCAGGGAATCAAGGGCAAGATGTAGAGAGTATCCAACAGCAACCGAAAGTAGCACTTCCGAGCCGGTTTTAAAAAAAGCAATCCAAAAAAGAACGGGAAAAATGGGATGATGAGTAATTCCTCTGTGGCTGTTTATCAGGTTTCTTGATTTCCTCGGGGGAAGACCGAGTCTCTTGTCAATGTCCGGAAAGATGCTTGCAATGGATGTGATAAAAGGGTTCGTTCCGACCGTCAAGGAGAGTGCTATTGCCGTTGTAAGGTGAGTTATTGCGGTCACTTAAGAAACTCCTCTACAAATGGATTAAACCTTAATTCGTCCCTTACCGTTGTCGTTTCTCCGTGTCCGGGGATTATTAAATAATCTTCGTCAAGGGTTGCCAAAAGTTTGAGTATTGAAGACTTAAGGGTCAAAAAATCGCTCATCGGAAGGTCGTATCTTCCTATACTTCCTTTAAAAATGAGGTCACCAACTACTGCCAGTTTGTCTTTTCTTGAAATGAGACATATACTGCCGGGAGAGTGTCCGGGAAGGTGAAGAACTTCAACTCTGCTTTTACCGACTTCAATACTGTCTCCCGAATTTAGCAAAATGTCCGGTTCCGGGGACGGTTCTGCTTGAATCATTTTCCCGATTTCTCCTTCTGTCCAGAACTTTAAGTGTTTGAAAGACAAAGGATGCATTCCGAGTTTTGCGGAAGGAAACGAAACCTTTGCCCATGCATTGCCGGAGGTATGGTCCGGGTGCTCGTGGGTATTTACGATGAACTTGACGGAAATTTCGTTTTCTTCACAAAACAGTTTGACTTCTTCAACAACATCCTGGTCTGCCGGGTCAATCAAAATTCCCTCTCCGGCGTCGTATAACAAAACGGTGTTAGTTAAAAGGGGTCCTCCCACAAAGATTTTGTGTTTCATGCTTTCCCTCACAACCCTGAAAGGAACGAATCAAGTTCTTCTTCTATTTTTTCTGATTTTTTCTTCAGGTTCTCCCACTCGCCGACAACGTCAACGTCTCCGCCGAACACTTTAGCTTTTGAGCGAGAAATCTTAACAAGGGCAGGAACGCTTATCATTTCTCCCATTACGAGAGCCTCACCGACATTAAGCGACGGCAACTGTTCCACGAGGTCCATACTCAAAGTTTCCGAAGACTGCTGAATGTGTTTTTGGTCTCCGGGCTCAATGAGTTTCATTATTATGAGGTTGTTTACTTGGGACAAAGCGTTGGAATCAAGAGATTTCGGTCTTTGACTTACAAGACACAAGCCTATTCCGAACTTTCTTCCTTCCCTTGCAACTCTTGAAATCCAGTAGCGGGAGCGAGTATTAATGGTGTATGAAGCGAGGATGTGGGCTTCTTCAAGAACTGTGAGAACGGGATAGGGGATTCCGGAACTTCCTGAGGTTCTGTAAAACTCTTTCCTTTTTTCAAGAAGGTTTCTGAGAATGTGGCTGACCACCGTATCTGCAACCCTTTCGTCTTTGTGGGAAAGGTCTATTACGTTCAAAGCGTTCTCTTTCAACTTTTCTATCATCGGGATTGCAAGGGGATTGAAAAGTCCTTCCGAATAGTCTCTCAGGTCTTCAACTTTGTTTATGACAGCAGTAACTGCTCGCTTGTCTTCTTCAAGGAAAGAAGAAAGATGTCCCAGAATGATGTTCCAAAATTCGGAAGGTTGATATTCTCCCTTAAAGATTGCTTCAACGGTAGAATAAAAAGCCTTTCTCAAGTATCTGTCTTGAACGTAAGCGCTGTCATCTATGTTTGCAAGGGTTTTAAACTCCTGGTAAGAAAGTTTGTAAGGATTAAGTTCCAAAGGGATTATGTTTACCGCTCCGTCTTCTAACTTCAGGTTAACGTATTCCCCGTGCATATCAAAGACAAGAACACAACCCCCCTTTGACAGTATCCCTTCAATAATGACGGAAACCGTGTTGGACTTTCCGCTTCCCGTTATTGCCAAAATTGCAAGGTGCTTGTTCACTATTTTGTTGACATCAACGTAAACGTCAATGTTGCCTCTTGTTAAAAGAGTTCCAATCTTTATTTTGCTCCTTCCTTCTTTTCCGAAAACCTTTTTGAGAACTTCGTCCCTTGCCCTGTAAACGGGAGTTCCGGGTTGTGGTGGAACTCTCGGGATTTTCATTGAACGGTCGGGGTCTCCGAGGATTAGAACATCCGCGTAAAAGTATGTTTTTTCTTTCAAGAATCTGATGATGTCGTCCGCATTTTCGGAAGAAAGGAGTCCTTCTCCGAATTCTTCTCCTCTTCTTTCAACGTTTTTCACAAAACCGAGAACTCTGTGGTTTTCATACTCTAACTCTACGTATTCTCCGAGTTCAACCCGCTCTTTACCGACAAAACTAAAGCGGGTAGTAGAAGCCCCAGCAAGACAAATACCGAGTTGCTTCACTTTGACTCCTTAAATGATGTCCATTATGAACCTCAAAAAGCCTTTCCAGAGACCCATACCCCAACCAAAAGAGTAACTTTTCGTAAGGTCTTCTTTAACGTCCACCAACCTTTTTCTGTCGTTTACAGAAACAAGGTAGTTTCTTATTCCGACCACCACCGCATAACTCGGGTCAGCATAAGCAGATTCCGTGGTTGAAGGAACAACCGCAGGGGCTTTGAATTCTCTTTCTGTTAAAAGTTCAATGTTTTTGAGTTTTGATAAACCGCCGACGAGAATTACTTTGCTCAAGTTTGAAAGAGCGTTTTCATCATAATTTAACAATTTTTCCTTAATTTGTTTGAACTTTTCTTTGAGTTTTTTGTGGATTATTGCGGATATGTAATATTTCGGAACTTTTCTTGATTCAAGTCCGAGGTTGATATCAATAACATCTTCTTTGTTTTCCCTGAAAACGTCCGCAGAACCGTGTTGGTAAACGAGCCTTTCTGCCTCCTTTCTGCTTACCTTTAACATGTTTACGATGGTTTCTAAAATGTCTTCTCCTCCGAAGGGAATGTTATCCGCAATTACCGGATAGTCATCCTTCATGAAGAGATATTCGGTATTTCCGGCACCGAGGCAAATAATGAGAATGTTGTTAAAGTAGGTTCTTTCGTCCCTTATTCCGTAAAAAGCGGAAATGCTTTGAAGAACAACTCCTTTAAGTTCTATTCCGGCTTCTTTCAGTATGGAACGGTAGGTTTGTATCGTTGATTTCGGAGCAAAGACCACGAAAGCCCTCATTGAAAGTTCTTTACCGTGCGAACCTATGGGATTTTGAATTCCTGTGAGGTTTTCAATGGCAAACTCTTGAGGTATTATGTGAATTACCTCATAGTGATTTTTAACGTGGTAGCCGAGTTTTTTTAATGCGGATTTTTTCACCTTGTTCTTTAACTCATTGACATCGTTGTAGGTTATTGTTTGTATTCCGGGAAAAGAAATTTTCGTTTCTACAACGGAAGTTACTACCCTGTTTCCTGGAACAACTACGTAAGCCTGTTTGGGAAGGGATGAAGAAACTTCCAAGCGAAGCCTGTTCAGGGTGGTTAAGAAAGAATCTTTTGCGGATTGATAGTTAACAATGTTTCCTCCTTTTATTCCCCTTGGTTCTCCGGTTGCTATTCCGACAACCGACCTGTTGTTAACGAGAGCAATTCTTATCGTTGAAGTTCCAAAGTCTATTCCAAGATAACTCTCTCTAAACATTTTTTGTCCTCCTGACTAAAAGGTCTGAAAATCTAAAGTCATAAATTCCTGGAGGTATTTTCTTGAATTTTGAGAGGAAGCCGTAAAAAGTTTTCCAAGACTTGACGGTGCTGTCAAGCATCACAATCACTCCACTTTTCGGGAATATCAATCCAATTCCTACCTCTCCTATTACGATTTTCGGAACTTCTTTTAAGTTTTTAAGCGAAAGACGATTTTTCAAGAGAGAAACCTGAAACCTAAAAATCTTTTTTAGTTTTTGATTCCCATCCTTTTCAAAAAACGGAGGGTTTTTCCCCCTGTAAAAGTATTCCGGCAGAGAGGGAAATTCGTTGCTTTCCGAAAGGACGAAAAAGTTTTCACCGATTAAAAACCTTTTGTCTCTCCAGATTATTGCAAACAAAGGAGAGGTTGCTGTCAAAATGAAAGTGCTACCTTTTTCTTTACAACTTTTAACCCAAGGAGTTTCTTTCAAGAAAGAGCAGTTGTTTTTAAGGTTTTTCTCTTTAAGCAGAGAAAATAAAACCTCTTTTTTCCATTTTGGAGAAAAGTTTTTGAATTCAAGGGAAACGTATGGACTTTCTCTTTCGTTTTTTGCCAGTTCGTAAACTAAAATTGCGAAAATCAAAACAAAAATCAGTTTTTTCATGACTTTAGCATCTTATCAACGAGTTCTTCAAAACTCATTCCTTTTTTCATGGCTGACTTTGGAAGCAAACTCCTTTCTGTCAATCCCGGAATGGTGTTAACTTCAAGAACGTAAGGGTTGTTCCACTTGTCAAGTCGCATGTCCACTCTGACCGCTCCCTTGCAAGACAAAACCTTGTAAACTTTCTTTGCGAGTTTTTCTATTCTTTCCCTCGTTTTCGGAGGGATTTCCGCGGGAACTATGTATTTTGTGTCACTCCTTTCATACTTTGCGGAATAATCGTAAAAGCCGTCTTTTGCTACCACTTCAACTATCGGGAAAACATCACCGTCAAGAACTCCCACTGTTAGTTCTCTTCCTTCAATGTATTCTTCAACGAGTATCTTGTTGTCATACTCGTAAGCCTTTTCAACCGCTTTCTTAAAGTCTTCCTTTCTCTTTACGATGCTCGTCCCGATGGTTGAACCGCCCTTTGCGGGCTTTACAACGCAGGGAATCTCCACCGCTTCGGGAATCTCGGGAAAGAAAAATGTCTCACCCGCGGGAACCGGAATCCCGTGAGTTTTCAGGATTCTCTTTGTGAAGTCTTTATCCATGCACACGGCACTTGAAAAGACGTCGCAACCTGTGTATTCGTAACCGAGTATTTCAAGGAGTCCTTGAACCGTTCCGTCCTCTCCGGGAACTCCGTGAAGGGCTATGAAGACTTTGTCCGGAGAGATGACTTTTAGAACTTCAGGAAGTTCCGGAGTTAACTCTACCAAGAAAACTTCGTGGTTTTTCTTTGCAAGCCCCTTTGCTACGCTTTCTGCACTTTTTCTTGATATTTCACTTTCGGGAGAAGGCCCCCCAAACAGAACTGCTACCCTCAACCTCCGAACCTCTTCTTTATGACTTCACAAACCACTTCAAGTTTGTTTGCCCGCGAACCTTTAACAAGAACGACAGATTCTTCCAGCGGAAACCTTTCTACAAATTCTACCAGTTTTTCTCTGTCTGTGAACCACCAAAATTCTCCGCTTTTAATTCCTTCTCCGTAATGTTTTGAAAGTTCTCCGAAGCCGATAACGACATCAACGCTTTTTTCTTCAAGGTATCTTCCGATTTCCCGGTGTGCTTCTTCCGAAAAGTTTCCGAGTTCCTTCATTTCTCCGAGAATTGCTACTTTTCTTCCTTTCCCTGAGGAAGAAAGAACATCTATTGCATTCTTCATGGAAGAGGGATTGGCATTGTAGCAGTCTTCTATTAAAACTACGTTTCCGAGTTTTACGAGGTTCATCCTCATCGGAGGAGGTTCAAAGTTCTCAACGACTTCTTTAAGGGGTGAAACGGGTATTCCGAGCACCTTGGCAACGGACAGTGCAACCATTACTGCCCTTGGAACTCCGAACCCTGGAACCTTTGAAAAGTAAGAAAAGATTTCTCCGAAAGCCCAAACTCTGAAAAAAGTGCCGTTTTCCGAAACTTCAACTTCGGAAAGTTTTACGTCCTTGTCAAGGAGAATGTTTTCCTTTGAAAAGGAAAATTTTTCAAACTTTTCCGGAAGTATTGCAATTTCGGTGAATTTGGTGATTGAAATTTTCTCTTTCAAAAGATTTTCGTAAGACCCGAAACCTTCAAGGTGAGCGGGTTCTATTGAGGTTATCACCGATATGTCCGGTTTGACGAATTTTGAAAGTTCTTCTATTTCTCCGGGAGCGTTTGTTCCGAGTTCTTGAACGTAGAACTCTGCTGATTCATTAAGATTTGAAAGGGTGTGAAGAACACCGAGAAGGTTGTTATAACTGAGAACGTTTTTGTGGGTTTCTTTGAAAGTGTTTAAAAACTTTGAAAGGAGTTCTTTTGTTGTGGTTTTTCCGACGCTTCCGGTTATTCCGATTGTTGTTCCGGAGAACTTTTTCCTTCTGTAATCGGCAATCCTTTTGAAAGCTTCAAAGGTATTTTTTACTCTAACTATTGCTCCACTAAAGTGCTTTTGGGTAAATTTTTCACAAATTACTCCGACCGCTCCTCTTTTTATTGCGTCTTCTATAAAAAGATGACCGTCCCTTTTGCCTTTAATGGGGATAAAAAAACTGCCTTTTTTACATAATCTTGAATCAAATTCAATTGAACTCGGAGTTATTTCTCCGTTTCCTTCAAGGATTCCTTCAGTTATTACTGCTATCTCCTTCGCTTTCAGCACCATAGATTAAAAATGCAATTGAGGAAATTAACCATCCAATCCATATCAAGAATATTCCTACGACCAAAACTGCAGTAAGACTGCCCCAGAATATGAGTCTTCCGCTCCACTTAAAAAGGTTTGACTTTAAGTCTTCCGAAAGTTGATAAAAGCCGTTTTTGAAGAAGAATCCGGAAACTATTGCTCCGGTGATTACCGAAAGGAAGCCGAAAAATCGTAAACCAAACTTCAAAAATACAAGCCCCAAAACGCTTAAAGCGAAGTTTACAACGCTTCCGTAAAGAAAGTTTTTAAAAACTTCTTTCTTTTCCCAAAGTCCATAACAAACGAGCACAAATCCCAAAGCACCGAGGAAAAAACCGACCTTCGGCAGGATGCTGGTAACGAGTAGGAGAGAACCGATACCCGCTAAAATGCTACTCTTTCTTTTCATCTTCGTCGTCCTTCATCAGTTTGTATTTGAAAGCATCCGCAAGGGCAAGCCATGAAGCCTCAATGATGTTCGGAGAAACTCCTACCGTTCCCCATTTTTTCTTTCCGTCGGTTGACTCTATGAGAACCCTCGGAGATGCTTCCGTTCCGGCGGTTTCGTCAAGAATTCTGACTTTGTAGTCGGTGAGTTTAACCTGCTTTATTGAAGGATAAAATTTTTCAAGGGCTTTCCTCAAAGCCTTGTCAAGGGCTTCAACGGGACCTCTGCCTTCTGCGGCGGTGTGTTCAAAACGGTCTTTTATTCCTTTTTCTACCGCAACGTCTTCCGGAATTTCAACTTTTATGGTGGCTTCTGCGTAAGCCTCCTCGTTTTCAGAACGCTTTTCGGTCAAAACCCTGAAACCCTTTAACTCAAAGTATTTCTTGGTTAAACCGAGAGTTTCTTTTAGTAAGAGTTCAAAAGAACCTTCAGCTCCTTCAAAGTAATAACCTTTTGCTTCAAGATTCTTGACTTTGTTAAGGATTTCTTGAACGTCCTTTGAGGACTTGTCAAGGTTGATTCCGAGTTCTTTTGCCTTGTTTACTATGTTGCTTCTTCCCGAAAGTTCTGAAATCATTATCCTTCTTCTGTTTCCTACCAGCGAAGGGTCTATGTGTTCGTAGAGTTTCGGGTTTTTTTCAACCGCAGAAACGTGAACTCCTGCTTTGTGGGAAAAGGCGTTTTCCCCGGTGTATGGAAGGTTCGGAGGATGAGGTCTGTTGGTAAGTTCCGAAACGAGTCTTGATATTCTGTAAAGTTTTCTCAAGTTTTCAACGGGAATTACTTCTATTCCCATTTTCAGCACGAGGTTGGGAATTACGGAACAAAGGTTGGCATTTCCCGTTCTTTCACCGAGTCCGTTGAGCGTTCCCTGAACCTGGGTTGCCCCTAATTTTACCGCTATGAGTGAGTTCACAACTGCCATTTCGGAATCGTTGTGAGCGTGAATTCCGAACGGAGAAGAAATGTGCTTTTTGGTTTCTTTTATTATTTCTTCCACTTCAAACCACAGAGTTCCTCCGTTGGTGTCGCAAAGAACAAGACAATCAGCCCCCGCTTCTTCTGCTACCTTCAAAGTTTTGACCGCATATTCGGGATTTGACTTGAACCCGTCAAAGTAGTGTTCTGCGTCAAAGAAAACTTCGTCAAAATATTTTTTCAAGTAGGAAATCGTTTCGTAAATCATTTCAAGGTTTTCCTCAAGGCTGACTTTCAAACTCTCTTTAACGTGAAGGTCCCAGGACTTTCCAAATATCGTTACCGCGGAAACTTCCGTCCGCAGTAGTTGTTGAATGTTTTTGTCCTCTTCAATCTTTGTTCCCTTTCGCTTGGTTGAGGAAAAAGCGGTTATCTTTGAATTGGAAAGTTTTAGGTCCTTAACGGATTCAAAGTAAGCGATGTCCTTGGGATTTGAACCGGGCCAGCCACCTTCAATGTAGTGAACACCGAGTTCATCCAAGGCTTTTGTGATTCTTAACTTGTCTTCAAGGGAAAAGGATACCCCTCTTGTTTGAGCACCGTCCCTCAAAGTGGTATCGTAGATGTAAACCAT
>CAZZKT010000010.1:0-15695 GCA_964654625.1 uncultured bacterium | reverse complement strand
TATCAAGTCCGAACGCTTCGTGGAGGACTCTTACTGCGAGTTCCGTAAACTTTTCGTCTATTATGCAAGAAATCTTGATTTCGGAAGTTGAAATCATCATAATGTTTATCCCGTATTTTGCAAGAGTTTCAAAAACCTTTCCGGCAACCCCCGCATGACTTCTCATTCCGAGACCCACAACGGAAACCTTGGCAATTTTGTCGTCCCTTAAAACTCCTTTTGCACCTATTTCTTCCGCAACTTTCTTGGTGATTCTTTCAGCCTTTACCGCATCGTTCTTTTCAACGGTAAAAGAAATGTCCGTGTAGCCGTCAACCGAAACGTTTTGAACAATCATGTCAACCGGAATGTTCGCTTCCGCAAGGGCATCAAAAATCTTTGCAGCAATTCCCGGTCTGTCGGGCACCTTAACAACGGTAATTCTTGCTTCGTTTTTATTGTGAGCAATTCCCCTAACTACAACTCTTTCCATCGTTTCGTCTTCCTCCTTAATCAGGGTTCCCTCGTCTTGCGAAAAAGTGCTTCTGACTCTTAATTTCATTTTATACTTCATTGCGAATTCTACGGACCTTATTTGGAGAACCTTCGCTCCGAGCGATGCGAGTTCAAGCATTTCCTCGTAAGAGAGAACGTCTATCTTCCTTGCTTCCGGAACGATTCTCGGGTCTGCGGTAAAGACTCCCTCAACGTCCGTGTAAATGTCACACCTTTCTGCGTTCAGAGCAACCGCTATTGCAACTGCCGAAGTATCAGAACCTCCCCTTCCGAGAGTCGTTATTTCACCGTCTTCCGTTATTCCCTGAAATCCCGTTATTACAACTATTTTCCCTTCATCAAGGTGTTTTCTTATTCGCGAAGTATCTATGGAAAGAATTCTGGCTTTAGTAAAAGCGGAGTCCGTCTTTATCCCTGCCTGCCAACCCGTAAGAGGAACCGCAGGATAGCCTTTAGAACTCAAAGCAATTGCCAGAAGTCCTGCGGACACTTGTTCTCCGGTTGATACTACGAAGTCAAGGAATCTTTCTTCGGGTTCCGGTTCAACGCTCTTTGCCAGTTCTATGAGTCTGTCCGTTTCTCCGGCCATTGCGGAAACAACTACCACAACATCGTTCCCTTTTTTCTTTTCCTCAATTACCCTGTCCGCAACGTGCCTTATCCTTTCTACAGAACCGACCGATGTTCCTCCAAACTTTTGGACAATGAGTGCCATTTACTACCCCTCCGTTCACCGATACACCTTGCTATGCTTAAAGTTCCACAACCTCCCAACTTGTCCGTTCTGTATCTGTTGCTCAATGTAACCCGAACGCGGTTTTTTCTCAGGAAAAGAAAAATCTTTTCGTAATCATCCTTGCTTACGGGCTCAAAATCAAGACCGTCCACCTTGTTATAACTCATCAACATGACCGTCATTTTAAACTTCCTTGCAGTTTCGGAAAGAGCAGTGAGATTTTCAACGTCATCGTTTACACCTTTCAAAAGAAGGTATCCCAACTGGATTCTTTTTCTTGCAGAAGAAGAACTGACCCTCAAAAACGCTTCAACTTCCGCAAGTATGTTTTCAATCCGTTCGCTGTTTTTAAAGATTCTCTTCCTCGTTTCCTCTTTGAATCCGTGAACGGAAATCGTCAAACCGTTGTGCTTCGTCCTCAAAAGTTCTCTAAAACCTTCCAACGGATAAGCGGTAGTGCTTACGGTTACTTTCAGTTTTCTTTCCCTAAACCATTCAATACTTTTTTTAACCTCTTCAACGTTGAAACTTGGTTCTCCTATGCCTGCAAGTGCTATTCCTTTGATGTCAAAACCGAGATTTTTAACTATTTCGTATTGAGAAACTATTTCTTTCCAGTCAAGGTTTCTGAAAAATCCATGCATTCCTGAAGCACAAAACTTACATCCGACAGGGCATCCTACTTGCGTTGAAACGCAAAGTCTTTCTCCTTTGTAAAAAACGCTCTCCACGTTAAAGTTGTCTTCGGTTTCAAAAATAAAGAGCGTATTAAGAGAACTCTTCAATATCTTCTTCAATTTCACCGCCTATGACCCCCGCTCTTGTGAAGCACGTGAATCTGTCGTCTTTAAAGACCTTTAAGGACTCTTTCCATTCGTTTATTTTTTCCTTCGGAACCACAACTTCAAGAGGATAAGTTTTCCTTTCTCCCCCTTCAAATTCCGCCACTATCCTTTCCCTTAAAATATCAACGGAGACGAGTTTTGCGGAACCGTCCGGAGTTTCTATCGTTTCTCCTTCTTCCGGAATGTGTTCCCTTATGGAATATAAAGGTTCTTCAAACTTTAAGCAACACAAAAGTCTTCCGCAAACCCCCGAAAGTTTTGAAGGATTAAGAGGTAGTCCTTCAAGTTTTGCCATCGTCAGGGAGACCGATTCAAAGCACTCTATAAACTCACAGCAACAACATACCTTTCCGCAAATTCCCAAACTTCCGCTCATTTTAATAACGTCCCTGACACCTATCTGCCTCAACTCAATGCGGGTTTTGAAGTGATTGGCAAGGTCCCTCACCAACTGTCGGAAGTCAACTCTCGTTTCCGAGGTGAAGTAAAAAACGATTCTTTCTCTGTTCAAGGTCGTGTAAGCATCTATTAACTTCATCGGCAGTTCGTATTTTTTGACTTTTTGAGCGCAGATTTTCAACGCTTTTCGCGAAAACGGAATGTTGTTGTTGAACTTTTCTATGTCGTCCGGTGTTGCCTTTCTTTTGACTATGTAAATGCTTTTCGGAGAAACTCCAGCCTTTTCAAGTTCTTCTTCGTTGTAGTCGTAGGTTTTTAAAGTTTTTGCTATTTCTTCTCCCCTTTCCGTTTTGACCACTATGAGGTCGGAGTAGTTGCAGTAAATCTTTGACTTTGCAAGACCTATCTTTTGAGTGTCCATGTATTTAAACTTGACTACAAACATTACTTAACTCCGTAGTGTTTGAGAACTCTTTGTATTTCTCTTTCTGCTTCTCTTCTTTTAATCGCTTCCCTTTTTTCGTGTTTTTTCTTACCCTTAACGAGTGCTATTTCAACCTTTGCCCATCCCCTCTTGTTAAAGTAAATTCTCAAAGGCACGATTGTAAGTCCCCTTTCTTGAACCTTTCCCGCAAGCCTTTTGATTTCCCTTTTGTGAAGGAGAAGTTTTCTTTTTCTTTTAGGGTCGTGGTTGAAAAGTCCTCCGTGGGTGTAGGGAGAAATGTGGGCATTTACGAGAAAAACTTCGCCGTTTTCTATCCTCACGTAGGCTTCCTTTATGCTGGCTTTTCCTTCCCTTAAAGATTTTACTTCACTTCCCTTTAACTCTATTCCCGCTTCTATTTTTTCAAGGATTTCGTAGTCGTGATAGGCTTTTTTGTTCCTTATTTCTGGGGTTCCCATTTCAAAATCACCCTTCTTTTCGGTCTGTCAACGTTGACAACCGAAAATTCGTATTCTTGTCCGAACCTGAACTTGAAGTCTTTTTGTTCTCCTTCGTAAGGTAAAAATCCGGCAACATCACCCGGCAGTTCAACCCACAGTCCCTTTTTCCCTTCCATAACGGGAATTCCTTTTACCACACTGCCGACCTTGAACTTTTCCTCAACATCTGCCTTCCAAGGGTCTTCGGTAATTTCCTTTATGCTCAAAACGAGCCTTTCCTTGTCCCTTTCCACCTTTTTCACCTTTACCCTTATTCTGTCTCCTATCTTTGCGCAATCAAAAGGAGACTTCAAACCAGACCAAGAAATATCGCTCTTGTGAACGAGACCGTCAACCCCGTCAACGTCAACAAAGATTCCAAAGTCAACAACATTTTTAACGATTCCCTCTACGATGTCCCCTTCTTTTATGTTTTTCAAAGTTTCTTTCCGCTTTTTGCTCCTTTCTTCTTCAAGGAGTTTTCTCCTTGATATCACGATACTTTTCCTCTTTTTGTCAACGGAAATTACCTTTGCGGTTATTTCCCTTTCAAGCCACTCGTCAGGTTTTGAAATGGGCATTATGTCAACCTGGGAAAGGGGTAAAAAGACCATTAAGCCGTTGTCAAGTTTTACTTTGAACCCTCCACGAACCTTTTGCTTTATGACGCCTTTGACGACTCCTTTTTCTTCCACTTCCTTTGCGGAGTCAAACCAGCGTTTTACATTTCTCGCACAGTTAACGGAAAGCAGAGCGTAACCTTCGTCCGTTTCCCTTTCTACTATGCACACCTCAACTTCGTCTCCGACCTTCGGAACTTCTTCAAACTCTTTGATGGGAACCACCCCCTCTGACTTCCATCCGAAGTCCACGAAAACTTCATGTTTTGTAACCTTAACTACTTTTCCGACAATGACTTCTCCGCTCAGTCTGTTGAAACTTTCTTCAAGGAGTCTCGCAAACTCGTTTTCCACCCGAACCTTCCTCCATCCCCTTTAAAGCGTTCACCACTTTTTCTATAATCCACTTGGGAGTGGATGCTCCGGCGGTTATTCCGACCACTTCCTTTCCGTCAAACCACTTTTCCTCAAGGTCTTTTTCCGACTCAACGAGATAACTGTTCTCGTTTACCGACTTGCAAATCCTAAAAAGTTTGTTCGTGTTGGAACTGTTCCTGCCTCCTATAACGAGCATTACGTCAACCGCTTTAGCAAGTTTTTTCGCTTCCTCCTGTCTTAACAGAGTGGTCTTACAGATAGTATTATAAATTTTTAACTGCGAAACTTTAAGGGATAGGAGTTCCTTTGCCTTTAAAAATGTTTCAAAACTCAAGGTGGTTTGGCAGACAACCCCCAGTTTTTCTCCGGAAAATCTTTCAACCTCTCCGATGGAACTTGCAAACATGGGATTGCTTAAGTGTCCCGCAATACCTTTTACTTCCGGGTGTTCGGGATTTCCGAGAATCAAAACGGGATATCCTTCCTTTTCAAGGTTAACCGCCTTTTTTTGAACTTCCTTTACCAAAGGACACGTTGCGTCAATGATTTTCCCAACTCCCACCTCTTTTAACCTTTCAATGACAAAAGGGGCTACGCCGTGAGACCTAATTAAGACAACGCTTCCTTTTTCTGCTTCCTCCGGACTTTCAATGAACTTCATTCCGAGGGACTTGAGCCTTTCTATCTCCTGAGGGTTGTGGATTAGTTCTCCGAGGCAAAAAACTTTTTTGTATTCCTTAATTGCGGACTCTGCAATCTTCAAAGCCCTTTCAACTCCCCAGCAAACTCCTGCACCCTTTGCCACTATGATTTTCATCGCAGACCTGCCGTTTCTTTGATTCTTTCCATCAACACTTGAGCCCCTTTTACGTAATTCTCTTTCGTGTCTTCAAGTTCCAGTTTGAAAGGTTTTCCGAACTTTACGGAAACCTTGGGAAAAGCACCGAAACTACCGGATATGTAGCAGGGAACTATTAAAGATTTGCTCTTTATTGCAACAAAACCAGCTCCCCACTTCGGTTTCAGCAATTTTCCCGTTTTTGACCTCGTTCCTTCCGGAAAAATGCAAACGACCTTCCCTGCCTTTAAGAGTTCAATCGCAGTTTCAAGAGCGGTTTTGTCAAACGTTCCCCTTTTTACCGGAAAAGCATTTCCCCAGTGCTTTATCAAACTTGAAAGAATAGGTGTTTCAAAGAGTTCTTCCTTTGCCATGAAAAACACTCTCCTTTTCCAAACCGCAATTGCAAGCAGTGGAGGGTCCCAGTAACTTCTGTGGTTTGAAACTATGAGAACGCTACCCTCATCTGGAATATTCTCTCTCCCTTCAACTTTTAACCTGCAGTAAGTTTTGAGCAGGTGTCCGGCGGACTTTAACCAGAGCCAATACGACTTCTTTTCCCCGAGCCACGGGAATTTCATTGTTCCTCCAAAACTTTCTTGGGTTCAAACTGCAAAGCCCTTACAGCCGGGTAAACCCCGGAAACCACGCCGACTATTACCGAAAGAATCAGTGAAACCGTCATTCCTTTTATCGGAACGAACATTCCCCAGTTTGCCAACTTCGTAACCAAAGCGGTTATTACCGCTCCGACGGTTATTCCGAGAATTGCTCCGAAAGTTGAAACAACCGCAGATTCCATCAGAAATTGTAAAAAAATTTGTTCTCTTTTTGCTCCGAACGTTCTCCTCAAACCTATCTCCAGCATCCTGTCATAAACGGAAAGGACCATCACTCCGAGAATCCCGAATGCTCCGACGCTAAAAGCGATAAAAGCAACGGTTATTGAAAGGGTAGAAAAGATTTCTATCGCCTTTTTTCGTGCGTTTACGATTTCTTCGTATTTTCCCACGGTGAAGTCCTTAGTCCCGTGCCTTTTTTCAAGAAGAGACAGAACGCAGGATTCCACCTCTTCCCCTTTTCCTTCTTGAGGAACCACCAAAATTTGGTTTAGGAAGTCTTCGTTTGAGAGCCTTCTCAATGCAGAGGATACGGGTATGTAAACTCTTGAATCAAGGTCATTTCCCGAAATGTCCGTTCCCCTTCTTTCCGCAACTCCGATAATCGTGTAAGGAGCGTTGTAGAGGAACAGAGTTTGTCCCAAGGGACATTCGCTTCCGAAAAGTTCAACGGCAACCCGATGCCCGATTACCGCAACTTGGGAAATGTTTCTTATGTCATCTTCGCTTAAAAATCTTCCGCACTTTAACTTCAAGTTTTCTATTAAAGCCATCTCCGGTGTTGTTCCCAAAACCTCTCCCGAAAATGACTTTCCGTTTGCGTGAATCGTAGGACTTACCTTTTTAATCGGTGCGGAAAACCTGACGAACGAGCACTTTTCGTTGATTGCTTCAAGGTCTTCTTCTTTTAAGGTAGTGTAAAACGAGACTTGAACCACCCTTCCGCCAAGGTTCCTGACATCTCCGGGAACAACCGCAATTGACTTTGCTCCGAGTTCTCCTATTGATTGAACGACCTTTCTTTTCATAGCGGAGGTAATTCCGCTCATTACGACAAGGGACAGCGTTCCGACCGCTATTCCGACCAACGAGAGGAAAAACCTTCTTTTGTTCTCAAGAAAGTAGTTTTTTAACGCTTCCAAGCGGAAAATCACACCTTCTTCCTCAACGCAATAACCGGGTTGACATTTCCGGCTCTTCTTGCGGGAAAGTAAGCAGAAATCACGCACACGACAACCGCCATAATGTTTGCCACGACAAAAGCAAACTTCGGTCTGACCAAAGGTATGTTAAGGGCAGGCATGAGGTAACCCGCAGTGTAGTATCCCAACGCAGAACCTAAAATGCCCGCAACGACGGATATTACAAAACTTTCAAGGATTATCCTTTTAACTATGTCTTTTTTCGTTGCGCCGAGAGCCCTTCTCAAAGCCAGTTCCCAATCTCTCACCTTTACGTTTATGTAGAAAATGGCAGAAAGGACAAACCCTCCCACAACGAGAGAAACCGCACTTGCCAGTCCCAAAAACAAAGCAAAACTTGCAGAAAGCATTGAAAGAAACTTTCTTACCACAAGGGGAGTGATTATCGTGAAGTCATCGGGAGAATGTCTGTTCAAAAGTTGTTTTTTCAGTTCTCCGACTACCCGATAGTAGTTAAAACCGGAGGCAACGTTAAACCTGAAAATGGTTATCCTTCCGAAGGTTTTGTCTATGACCCTGTCAAACACGGGAAACGGAACGAAAACTCTGTTGTCAAGGTTGTGTCCGTTCGGAGTTTTGCCCTTCCTTTTGTAAACTCCGATTATTGTAAACGGCACCTTTCCGATTAAAATCGTCTTTCCTATCGGATTTTCGTTCGGATACAAAAAGTCGCTTACATCATGTCCGACAATTGCTACCTTTTTCAAAAATTTAAAGTCTTCTTTTGTGAAGTTTCTACCCGTTTCCAACTTGTAGCGCCACGAAGTCAACCAGTTTTCACTGACACCGAAAACGGCAGAAAACTTTGAATAAGAAGGACTTGACACCTGAAGGAGTTTCATAACCCCGTAGGAAAGTTCCTTCACGCCCGGAATTTTTTCCGCAAGTTTCACGTCTTCTTCGTCCAACCTCCTCAACGCAAAGCGGGGTCCTTTTGCTATGCTACCCGAAATTACAAGAACCGCATCAGTTCCGAGTTTTTTGATTACTCTGCTCGCTTGAAGAGAACTTCCTTTAACCGCACAAACGATTAACACGACCGATGCTGTTCCGAAGATGATTCCGAACACCGCAAAGAAACTTCTGATTTTGGACTCTAAAACGCTTAAAACTACGTCCTTAACGAGAAACATTTTCTACTTCTTCCACTATCCTTCCGTCAGAAATTTTCACGATTCTGTGAGCGTAAGATGCAACTTTTTCATCGTGGGTGACAACGATTATCGTTTTTCCTTCTTTGTTTAACTCCTTGAAGATTTCCATTACAGCCTTACCGGAAGCAGAGTCAAGTTGGCCGGTCGGTTCGTCCGCAAGAATGACTTTCGGAGAAGTTATCAAAGCCCTTGCTATTGCCGTTCTTTGTTTCTGTCCGCCGGAAAGTTGAGACGGTTTAAAGTCAGCCTTGTCGGAAATTCCAAGTCTCTCAAGGAGTTCCATCGCTCTTTCTTTCGGTGTTTTTTTTCCGAAAACGACCTTTTTTCTTTCCCTGCTCATGTATTCTACGGGAAGCAAAACATTGTCAAGGACGCTCAGGTAAGGAACGAGATAAAAGGATTGAAACACAAATCCTATGTATTTGCTTCTGACTTCCGAAATTTCATCATCGCGAAGTTTATTGACGTCCATTCGGTCAAGAAGGTAAGTTCCCGAAGTCGGTGTATCAAGACATCCGAGAATGCTCATAAGCGTTGATTTTCCCGAACCGGAAGGCCCCATAATCGCAACAAACTCTCCTTCTTCCACTTTAAGATTAACGTTGTCAAGAGCCACCGTTTTAACTTCTCCTTGAACGTAAACCTTTGAAACGTTGATAAGTTCTATGAAACTCAAAACTCTTCCTCCTTGATGACTTTCGTTTTTATCTCTTCCACGAGTTTTTCAAGGGCTGGTATCACCTCTTTCCTGAATCTGCCGGAAACCCCCGCAACCATTATGACATCTCCAACGCTCAAATTTCCTTCGTTTATTAAAACGCTCACCTTCTCTATGCCGTTCATCCGCTCCACCGAGGAAATGACTTCTTTCAGTTTTTCCCTGTCCCAAGAAACCCTCATTCCTTTTACTTTTTTTCCCGTTTTTGAAAATTCCCTGACAATTCCCACGTGGATTAAAAACATTCCCGCTTTACCTTTTGAAACCTCAAGTTCCTTAACAACAGAATCTATAAGCGCTTTCATAGTCTTCCCTCCTGTTTATGTTCACCGAAAACTTTAAGGTCGGGTCGTAGATTTTTGCAAAACTCACATTTATCCGATTGGATTTTAAAAGACCGTGAAGTTCCTTAACGGACAACTTTCCTTCCTTAAGGTTCTTTTCCACAAAAAACAAGTGATTTTTGTGAAACAACGCCGGCAAGGGAACAATTTTATTTTCAAAACTAAAACAAGCCGGGGGCAGGGACTTTGAAAGAAACTGAAGAAGTTTCGGCTTTAAAAACGGGGAATCTCCCGGAACTACAACCACTTTTTCCGTTTTGCAATTTTTGAGTCCGTGCAAAATTCCGCAAATCGGTGTGAATTCTTCACAAATTTCTGTTTTAAAAACTTTAAGTTTGGGAAAACTCAAAGGATTTTTGCAAACTATCAAAACTTCTTCAAAAAACGGTGAGAGTTTTTCAACGATGAATCCCAAAACGGTTTTTCCGAAGAAGGGTTGAATTAACTTGTTCTTTCCGAATCTTTTGCTTTTGCCTCCCGCGAGGACCACAAGACTTACGGAGTTTTTAATGTCCTTCCCCCCTTGCCATTCTTATTGCGTGCTTAACGAGGGGTAAAAGCATGTTGAGGTTTTGAACAACGGCTTTTTTGCTTCCCGGCAAGGATATTACGAGGCACTCTTTGTCTATAAAACACGCTTTGCTCCTTGACATTAAAGACTTCGGAGTGAACTTAACTCCGAGAATTCTTACTGCTTCTTCAAAGCCCGGTGCGGACTTTTCTTCAAGTTCCGACAAGGCTTCCGGAGTAACGTCCCTCGGACCGAATCCCGTTCCTCCGGTGGTTATTACGAGGTTGACTTTCTTTTCTTTACACTCTTTTAGAGTTTTCTTGATTTCTTCCTTTTCGTCCGGAACGATTTTGTAGAGAACGACCTCTCCCTTGTATTTTTTAAGGATTTCAATTGCAAGTTTTCCGCTTTCGTCCTCCCTTAATCCTTTTGATGCGGAATCGCTGACCGTTATCACCGCACACTTCAAACCTTCAAGGTCTTCAGCCCAGTCTGACTTGCCTCCGCTCTTTTCAACTATTTTGACCTCCTCAATGACCATTCCGTTATCAACTGCCTTGCACATATCAAAAACGTTTATCAAAGCGGTCATGACTCCGACCATTGCTTCAACTTCGTATCCCGTTCTCCAAACACCCTTAACTTCAACCTCAAACTCAATGAAGTCTTCTCCGAGATTTGCCTCCACGCTTACAACGTCAAGGGGAATCGGATGACAAAAGGGCATGAGTTCCGGAGTCTTTTTTGCTCCTATTATTCCGGCAAGTTTTGAAGCGCTTAAAACGTCTCCCTTTTCAATTTTGCCTTCTTTTATTTTTTTCACCGTTTCGGGAGACAATCTAATCCTGCCGACCGCCTTTGCGGTTCTCAAGTTTTCAAACTTCCAACCGACATCAATCATTTTCATTTGACAGTCCTCCTAAAGCGTGAATCTTCCAAGAGCCTTCTTGAGGTCATCGGCCACTTTGCGTAGATGCTTTGAAACTTTTTCTACGTTTTTGGCATCGCTGTAGGTCCTGTGAGATATTTCTTTTATGAGTTTGCCCGTTTCAAGAACCCTATTTGTTTCTCTCGTAGTTGCGTTTGCCTTTTGAACTATGTTTTCAACCATCGTTTTTTGTTCAACAACTTGACGGTCAATTTCGTTTGAAAGTTGAACTATTTGAGAAATCACCTCTGAAATTCCCGAAATTGAACCGCTGACTTCTTCTACTTTGGCCTGAATTTCCTTTACTACTTTTTCAATTTCGTCAATGGACTTGGCTGTTTGTTCAGAAAGTTTTCTGACTTCGTCAGCAACTACTGCAAATCCCCTTCCAGCCTCTCCGGCCCTTGCAGCCTCTATTGCTGCGTTAAGAGCAAGTAGGTTAGTTCTTGATGCTATGTCTCTTATGAAACTTCCAACGGTTGTTATGTTTTCCGAAGACTTAACGAGTTTTTCAACAATCTTCTCAATCTCTTCAAGGCTACTTTTTGCTCCGGAAGTTGTTTTCATAGAATTTGAAACTGCTTCTACTATCTGGCTTACCGCATTGTTTATCTTTGCAACTGCTTGAGAAACCTCACAAGCATAGTCGTTAAGTCTCTTAACTACTTCTTGAACTTCTTCAACTCTCATTTCGGTGTGTTTTGCAGATTCCGTCATTTCTACCGCCATATTTTCCACATTCGTTGATGCTTCTAAAACTTTCTGGGAAGCCAACTTGACGTTAGAAATCATATCCTTAAAATGCTCAACTGCTTGTATCAAGGTGTGCTGGATTTTGGCAAGTTCGTCCTTTCCGCTTAACAGTTCATTCTTGTCAAACTTCAAAACACCTTCGGAAAGTTTGTTCATTTGAGCCAGTAAAATTTTCAACCTATCCTCAAGAAACTTTGAAAATCCCTTGTAGATGTAGGTTCCCGTTCCTACAAACAATGCAATGATGACAAAGACTAAAACCAGTAAAACATATTGTCTTACTTTCATGGAGGAGGCCACTTCATACACATCTTTCGCAAGTTTTTCCGTAACTCCATGGGACAATCCACTCAAATGAACTTCAAGTTCTGAAAGATTGTTCTGAAGGCTCGTTTCCTTACTTAAAGCAATGAGGAGATTCCTCCTTCCTTCAATCATTTTCCGTATGCTGTTTTCAAAGTTCAAGACTTCCTGTCGCAGAATCATTCCTTGACGGTTTTGAGGAAGCAGATTTACGAGTTCGTTAATTTTGTCCGAGGACGCCTTGAACTTACTTTCAACGGGAACGAGGTATTCCTCATCGGTTATTTCTCCCAATTCCCCGCGTATTCCAGTGAGGTAGGTTACCTGAAATAGCAATTCTTTGAACAGGTTCAACTCCGGAAGAATGTCCATCACTCTTTGAACCTGCCCCGCAACGATTCCAACGTTTCCGGAACTCAAAAGACTCTTCAACTTGTCCCTTTCAACCGCCAGTTTAAATTCCCTATCGTCAATGAGTTCAAGTAAACGTTTTCTCAACCTCCCAAAAGCCAAAACAAATTGTCTACCCCTTTCTTTCCAACTCTTTAAAGCCTCCAATCTGTTTATCTTAACATTTGCAAATTCGTGAACTATTTGGTTTAACTTATCAAGGTCTTGATTTTCAGGAAAAGCGCTTTTAACGATTTTGTATGCCTTTTCAAACTCCTCCAAAGACTTGACTACTTCCTCTTTTGTGTTTGCGCCGATTAAAGCGTTTATGCTTACCCTTAAGGAAGAAACAGATTGCAGGGTATTAAGTTTTGATGCCCTTCCGCTGATGCTAACCGTGTCCATGATTTTCTTGTATCCCAAGGTTCCAATTTGGACAATACCAAGATTCAACAGACCAGAAATTGCAAGTGCTACTATGCTTGCGATGAATATTAAGTAAAAACTCTTCAAAATCCCGTGTTTTTCAATAAACTTCTTGACATTCATGATGCCCTCCTGATTACCTAATAAGTTCAAACCTACCTTGCCTTATCACCGTTATCCAGACCTTTTTCAAACCTTGATGATTTTGAGGAGAAAAAGAAATTTTTAAACCGAGTCCGGGGTCGTAGTTTCTGAGACTTTCTGCGCTTTGAATGACTGCTTCTCTTGTAAGGTCATTGGCTTTTTTCAAAATTTCAACAAGAACTTTTGCGGAAATGAAACCCTCAAGACTCACAAACCCGGGTTCAAAATCGCTTCCGTAAACTTCTCTCATTATTCGGTAATATTCAGAAACAACTGGAACGGACGTGTCCCAAGGAAAAGGAACAACTTGGGTTATTAAAACACCTTCTCCAAACCTTCCAAGTTCCTTTAAGAGGGCCTTGCTTCCTACAAAAGAAATGTTGATAAACAGAGTGTTGTTTAATCCCAACTGCTTGCACAACTTGATAAAAGCAGCACAAGGTTTGTATGCTCCAACAAGAACAATCGCTTCGGGCTTAAGTTTTGCCATTTTATACGCAGCCATTTTTACCGCAACCGTATTTCTCGGGTAAGTAGCCTTTGCGTAAAGTTTGAGATTTCTCTTTTTAAGCGCTTTCAAAAGACCTTTTAAACCAGCCCTTCCGAACGAGTCATCTTGGTAAAAAATCGCTATTTTTTTCAACCCTAACCTGTCGTGGAGATACGAAACCATTGCCTCAGTTTCCATAGCGTAGGTAGCCCTGAGGTTGAAAATTTCTCTTTTTACGGGGTATCTCAAAAAACCCGCTCCGGTAAACGGGAAAAAGAAAGGAACATGTTCTTTTAACACTATTGGGGTAACTGCTTTTGAAGTTGGAGTTCCGACGTATCCCGTAAGAAGAAAAACTTTGTCTTTTTCTATTAATTTCTTTGTATTTGCTATTGCCCGGTAGGGATTATAACCGTCGTCGTAAACGATTACTTTAATTTTCCTTCCGTGAATTCCTCCGTGCCTGTTGATGTATTCAAAATACGCCTTAAACCCTTTCGTATACTCTATACCGAGTGCTTTTGCTGGACCTGATTGGGCATTTGACATTCCAAGAATAATTTCAGAAGAAGTTACTCCGGGAGAAGTTCCAAAAGCCTGACCGAAGAAGAAAAATACCAGCAAAAAAGAAACAAAAAACCCCATCATCCCCTCCTGCAGGGAGTTTTCCTTATTTTTGATTTTAGCACAAAAACTTAAATTTTTAACAGCGTGCTAACCGATTCGCCGTAATGGATTCTTCTTATTGCTTCCGCAAGCATTTTTGAAACGGTCAAGACTTTCAAACCTTCAAACTCTTCTTTAACCGGAATCGTGTCGGTTACTATCACTTCTTTTACGATTCCTTCTTCAACGACCTTTGAAAGTCTTTCAACCGCAGGACCGGAAAAGACGGGATGGGTGCATGCTATGTAAACTTCTTTTGCTCCGGCATCCTTTATTGCCCTTGAAGCGTTTACTATGGTTCCTCCGGTGTCAATTATGTCATCAACTATTACCGCTTTCTTATCTTTGACCTCTCCTATTATGTGAACAACTTCGGAAACGTTCGGTTTGGGTCTTCTTTTGTCAATTATTGCTATCGGTGAATTGATGGACTTTGCAAAGTTTCTGGCTCTTGCGGTTCCTCCGATGTCTGGTGAAACAACAACGGTATCTTCTCCTCCGAGTCCCAAAGACAGCAGGTATTCACAGATTATCGGTCTTGCTTCAAGGTGGTCAACGGGAATGTCAAAAAAGCCCTCAATTTGTCTTGCGTGAAGGTCCATAACGACAAGATGGTTTATTCCGGAAACTGTAAGAATGTCCGCGAGCAGTTTGGCACTTATCGGGTCTCTCGGATTTACTTTCCTGTCCTGCCTTGCGTAAGCAAAGTATGGAACAACCGCGATGATTCTTCCTGCGGATGCTCTTTTTAAAGCGTCGGAAATTAAAAGAAGTTCCATAATGTGGTCGTTTGCGGGTCTTGACAAAGATTGGATAATAAAAACATCGCATTCTCTTATGCTTTCGTTAACGATAACCTGAATT
Source organism: uncultured bacterium (assembly GCA_964654625.1). GTDB lineage: Bacteria > Aquificota > Aquificia > Desulfurobacteriales > Desulfurobacteriaceae > CAZZKT01. The sequence continues at coordinate 947 of CAZZKT010000010.1, read as the reverse complement.
TCTCCGTCGCTGAATCTGCCAACTTTCACGTCAGCAAGTATCGTTCCGAGTTCATCCGCAACCTTTTTGGCAAGTTCCGGAACAGAACTACCCGCTATTAACTTCACCTGTTTCACCTCTTACCCCCCTGATGATTTCCTTAAACTTCAAGACATTTTTTGCAGGATTGTTTGAAAAAATGGAAGAACCGGCAACGATTACGTCAGCCCCTGCAAGGAGAACAGAGCGAAGGTTTTCTGCGTTTATTCCTCCGTCAACCTCTATGAGGAAGTCAAGTTTGTGTTTTTCTTTGATGTCTCTTAACTTTTCTATCTTTCTCAAGGAAGACTCAATGAACTTTTGCCCTCCAAAACCGGGATTAACGCTCATTACGAGAACGAAGTCCACGATTTCAAGGACTTCTTCAAGAACCGAAACGGGAGTTGAAGGATTGAGCGCAATTCCGGCTTTTACTCCGAGTTCTTTAAGAGAGTTTAACGCTCTGTTGTGATGAACGACGGCCTCGTAGTGGAACGAAATCCAGTCAGCCCCTGCTTTTACAAAGTCTTCAAAGTATCTTTCCGGTTCAACAATCATAAGATGAACGTCAAACGGAAGGGAACAAACCTTCCTGAGGGAACTGACAACCGGAATTCCGACCGTTATGTTGGGAACGAACCTACCGTCCATTACGTCTATGTGAATGAGGTCAGCCCCCGCGGTTTCTACTTCTTGAACGCTCTTTCCGAGGTTAGAAAAGTCTGCGGAAAGAATTGAAGGAGCGAGTAAAGTGGTGCTGGCGGGGGGACTCGAACCCCCGACCTGGGCATTACGAGTGCCCCGCTCTACCGACTGAGCTACGCCAGCAGAAGACTTTTCCGATTTTCTTTTCACCTTTCACACTTCTTTCAGTCCAATTTGATGCATACTTATTATAAGCCAAAGACAAAACCCAGTAAAGGGACTGT
>CAZZKT010000009.1:0-24711 GCA_964654625.1 uncultured bacterium | reverse complement strand
GTAAAGAAGAATTCCAACACTGTGTAGAACATATTTAAACCAATGTGGGATTGGCGACTATACCAAAGGGAAATAACTTAAAAAATTCGCTAAATGATTGTTCACTTCTTTAGATCCATTATTATTATGTAAAACTCAATTCCGTGCCACCCTGCCGTTGAAACCTTCATCTGTAATCAAAAAAACTCCCCAAAAAGGGATTCATTACAAAGACAAAAAAATTCAACAAAAGGAATGGAAAATAAGAATCAATCAAGCAAACGGGATTTCCAAACCTGCTTTTGCGTCAATGAACCGGTCTTTGAAAACTTCTTTGAAAATTTTTATTCCTTCCTCTCCAGTGCAATGACACGGGGCAGTGAACTCCGTATAGTTTTTAAGTTCCTGAGCCGTTCTTAAGATTTCGTCGCGTTCCGCAGAATAAAGGTGAAAACCTCCGATAACCAAAAGAAGTTTTTCTCCTACAATTTCTACCGCTCTTTCTGCAAGTTTCACAATCCCGGGATGCGAACAGCCCGTTATTAAAACCGCTCCTTCTTCAAATTTTACTATCAAGCCGTGTTCAAGTCTGGCATTTTCTATTCCCGTTTCAAAACTTCCGGTTGTTATGATTCTTTCCGAAAGACGCGTCGGCTGGGGAAAATCATCCGGCAAAATGATGTCAACGTCTTCTAACTTTCTAAACTCCTCAAGGAGTCCGGTGTGGTCCCAGTGAAGGTGGGAGATAAAAACGGTTTCAACGGAAGAAACATCGCACTCAAGAACTTTGGCATTCTCGTAGAACACTTCTTTTTTTGCTCCGGTGTCAAAAAGTATCGTTGTATCTTCAAGTTCCAGTATTAGCGAAAATCCCCAATCCGGCTTTAGTCCGGGATATGCCCTGTTATCGTAAATTATCGTTAGGGTTTCCATGTCCGAGAATCCTCCTGCCGAGAATGTCGTGAAGGTGAATTATCCCAACCACCTTGTTTTCGTCGTTTACCACGGGCAAAACGGTTATTTTGTAAAACTCCATTACTTCAATGGCTTTTTCCGCAAACTCGTTCTGGTTTATGACCTTCGGATTCCTTGTCATTATCTCCTTCGCTTTTGCGGTTATTGAATATCCCCTTTCAAGAGCCCTCCTCAAGTCCCCATCCGTAATTATTCCAACGAGTTTTTCCCCTTCCATAACAAGTGTTGCCCCAAGGCGCTTGGACGAAATTTCGTAAACAACTTCTTTCAACGGCGTGTCCGGTTTAACTACCGGAATGGCAGAACCCGTTCTCATTATGTCTTTTAACCTTGAAAGTCTTATACCCAACTTACCGCCGGGATGAAGTTTGGCAAAATCTTCGCTGGAAAATCCCTTAATTTCCATAAGCGCTATTGCTATTGCATCTCCGAGGGCAAGTGTAGCGGTCGTTGAAGTTGTCGGTGCAAGTCCGAGCGGACACGCTTCTTTCTTTACGTTTATGCACAGAGAAACGTCCGCTAACCTTGCAAGGGTAGAGTCCGGATTGTTCGTTATTGCTATGACCGGTATCCCGAAACTTTTTATCAGAGGAATGATGTTCAAAAGTTCTTCTGTTTCTCCGCTTTTTGATATTGCAATGACAGTATCGTCTCCTCTAAGAACCCCGAGGTCTCCGTGGGCAGCGTCCGTCGGATGGAGGAAAAAGGCCGGAGTTCCGGTGCTTGATAGTGTTCCGGCGATTTTTTTACATATCAAACCGGACTTTCCAACCCCCGTTAAGACTACTTTTCCCTTCGTTTTTAAAAGTATCTCAATGGCTTTTTCAAAATTCCCATCTATGGCTTCTGCCAGTTCCGTTATTGCTTTCGCTTCCTCTTTTAACACTCTCTTTGCGATTTCCACTGCCTTCATTCAACCTCCTGAGGACCATTTCCTCATACCTGTCTTCGTTCAAAGGATTGTTGAACCATTCGTCCGGAAAGGTTGAAAACAGTTTCCTCAAGTTCTGAATCCTTTTCTGGTTCGTCGGGTGGTCCATGAAGAGTTCTGTAATTCCCGAAGGTTTAAATTTTGAAATTCTGTCAAGGAGTTCAAGAGCCTGAATCGCCCCTTCGGGATTCCAACCCGCCTTTCCGGCATAGTAAGCACCGATTGCATCCGCTTCAAGTTCTTCCCTTCTGCTGTAGCCAGCCATAACGATGTTCAAAAGGGTGTTGATTATTTTTGCTTCAAGTTCCGAGGGAGGACCGTTTCTGAATGCGAAAGACAAAAGTATGTTTATACCGTAGGCAACCTGAAGTCTTCTGATTGAATGCCTTGCAACGACATGTCCTACTTCGTGTCCGAGAACAAACGCAAGTTCTGCTTCGTTTTCAAGTTTTTTCAGGAGTCCCCTGTAAATGTATATCCAGCCCCCGGGAAGGGCAAAAGCGTTGTAAACGTCAGAACATATGACCTTAAACCTGTATTGAACGTCCTTTCTGTCAGCAACTTCCGCAATCCTTTTGCCGACTTCTTCAACGTAGTCAACAACTTCGTCCTTGCAGATTTTTTCTCGTCTTTCAACTTCCCTTGCTACCCTTTCTCCGATGGCAACTTCTTGGGAAGTAGGAATTAAAATAAAACTCTTCTCGCCGAAAGGAGAAGTCTGAACGACCCCGCACGCTGAAAGGAAGAATGAAACCAGTGCCAAAATGATGTATATTCTCATAGCAAGACAAATTCTACCAAAGAGAGGGAAATTTTGCAGACTTTAGAACAAGGAGTTGAAACCCGTCTTTCTCTTGAAGTTTTGATATCGTTGAGAATTCTTGAACTGCCGGTGAGAAAACTGGAAAGGTGGCTTGAGTTTAGAAGTTCCAACACCTTTACCGAAATTCCGGAAGAAAATTCCCTAAGAGACCTTTTGCTCCAACAGGCAAGGCTTGAATTTGAAGGAAAGGAATACGAGATAGCAGAGTTCATCATAAACAGTTTGGACCGCAAAGGTTTTTTGAACGAAAGCGTTAAAGAAATCTCCAAGGTGTTAAAAGTAAGCACGGAAGAAGTTGAAAGAGTCAGAAACGCAATAAAGCACTTTGAACCTCCGGGATGTGCTTGTTATTCTTTGCGAGAGTCTCTTTCCGTTCAACTTGAAGAACTTGATGCTCCGAAGAAGTTAGTTTCTGCGTTGGAACACCTTGAAGTAGCACTCAAGGACTGGAAACTGTTTTTGAAGGTCAGCGGACTTTCTGAAGAAGAAGGAGAAAGACTTAAGGGACTCCTTAAAAGAACGTCCTCTTCTCCGGGAGCGAGTGAAACGGTCAAACCTTTAAGACCTGACATCGTTGTATTTTTTGACGGCGAAAACGTTGAAGTGGAAGTTTTTAATCCGGAAATAGAACACTTGAACCAGTTTTGGAAAATGTTGGTCAAAAAAAGGGCAGAAACGCTAAAGACCATTGCGGAATTTGTTTTCCGCGTTCAGAAAGAATTTTTAAAAGACGGAAAAACCTTAAGACCGCTAACGATGAGCGAGGTTGCGGAAAACTTAAAACTTCACGTTTCTACGGTTAGTAGAGCGGTTAAGGAAAAATACGTTGAAACTCCTTTCGGAATGTTCCCGTTTTCAAAGTTTTTCCAAAAGCCCCAATCGCTTCTTTCACAAAGAATTGAAAAAGCAATTGTTGAAATCGTAAAAAGTGAAAAACAACCCCTTTCCGATGCTCAAATATCCGAAATTTTGCTTTCTAAAGGATTGAAAGTTTCAAGAAGAACGGTAACGAAAATCAGACAAGAACTCGGAATTCCAAATTCCCGGGAGAGGAAGAAGTGGAACACATATTGAAATCCTTAGAAAAAACGCTTGATTCCCGCTGGAAAGTGGGAATTGAGTTCGTAAAAGAACAAAATCTTCCGAACAAGCAAAGGGCTCTTGTTTTTCTTGAAAAACTTTACAGGGTTTATCCGGAACTTCTGAAAGAACTTCCCGAAGAGTTCTTTTTAAGTTTGATAAAACTCTTTTCGTTTTCACAGTTTCTCGGAGACTTTTTGTGTAAGAACAAAGAACGCATAAAAGAACTTGCAAAGATTTACGACAAGCCTTTGAAGATTTCCGAACTCAAGATTGAAGTTCCGGAAAACGAAAGGGAACTTATGAAAAAGATAAGGACTTTCAAACACCTTCACATGAGCAGAATCGTTTTGAGAGACATTCTCGGAATTTCAGGTTTTCAAGAACTCGTAAGGGACACGACGCTCATACACGATGCTTGCATAAAGTCCGCTTATGCTTTTGCTCAAAAGGTTTTTGAGAGAAGATACGGCAAACCTTCCTGCGGTTTTATCGTTGTTGACATGGGAAAGGCTGGCGGATTTGAACTTAACTATTCTTCCGACGTTGACCTGATTTTCGTTTACCACAACAGATACGGAGAAACAACCGGGGGAACCTACGGAAAACTCTGTAATCACGACTACTTCACGCTACTTTCCGAATACATAATAAAACTCCTTTCCCACAAAACAGAAGAAGGAATTTGCATGATAGTTGATACGAGGTTAAGACCCAACGGAAGCATGGGACCCATCTGCAACGACCTTGAAAGCCTTGAAGAATACTACACTGCAATTGCGAAACCTTGGGAAAGATTTGCCCTTCTTAAAGCAAGACCGTGTGCGGGAGACCTTAAAAAAACGGGAGTGGAATTCCTTGAACTGACCAAAGCGTTCGTCTTCAGAAAATACGTTGACCTTACGCTCATTGAAGAAGTTTTGAGACTCAAAGAACTCATTAAGGCGAAGGTAAGCAAAAAAGGAAGCAAGATTGACCTGAAACTCGGCAAGGGCGGAATCAGAGAAGTTGAGTTCATCGTTCAGGCTTTTCAGTTAATATACGGAGGAAAGCATCCCAAGATTCGCTCAAAAAACACGCTAATTGCCCTTGAACAGTTGCTAAAAAACGGATTCTTGCAAGAAAAAGAATACAGGGAGTTAAGAGATTGCTACATTTTCTTGAGAAGGGCCGAACACATGCTTCAAATTACGAACTTCCGCCAAACCCAAACCTTTCATCCAGAAAGCGAAGAGGCCAAAGAACTTGCAATTAAAATGAACTTTCCTTCGGAAAAAGAATTTCTTGAAAAACTGAATTCGGTAATGGAAACCGTCAACAAGCACTTTAACAGGTTTTTCCCCACCGGAACGGTGAAAACTCTCTCCTCTCTTACCGTTTCGGACTACGAAAAACTCGGATTTAAAAATCCAGAAGAAGCCAAAAGGCTCTTTGACATTCTTTTGAACCTGAAAGTTCTTTCTCCGGAGGAAGCAAACAAACTTGACGTTCTCGGAGAAAGGCTTGTCGGATACCTTTTAAACTCACCGAATCCGGAAAATGCGGTTAAAAACCTCGTAAACTTTTTTGAGAAGAAAGAAGGAAAGTTGTTTTTCTTTTCTTCTTTGGCGGAGATAAACCTTTTAAAACTCTTGATTTACCTCATTTCAACCAAAAATTTCTTCACGGTTAGGTTCAGAGAAACGCCGGAAATGCTTGACTTTATCTTCACTCCGGAACTTCTTGAGCAAAAGATAAGCCAAGAAGTCTTGGAGAATTCTTACAAAGAATTCAAAAACCTAAAACTGCTAAAAAACACTTTTGAGTGCGTGGCTGTTGTCAGAAGGCGCTTGAAAAGAACCGGTCTTTTTGAATTTTTCAGAGAACTGACCGAAATAGCGGACTTTTGCATAAAGAAGGTCCACGAAGAACTTTCTTGCCCGTTTTCGGTTGCGGGTCTCGGCAAACTCGGAAGCAGGGAGATGAACGTTGATTCCGACCTTGACCTCTTGCTCTTTTCCGAAAAACCCACAGAAGAAGACAAAAAACTGGGAGAAGAATTCTTAAACAAACTCAAAGAATTGGGATATGAAACCGACACAAGATTAAGACCGTTCGGAGAAAAGGGAGAACTCGTTTTTTCTGTTGGTTACTTTAAAAAGTATTGCGAAGAAAACGCAAGGCTCTGGGAAAGACTCGCATTCACGAGATTCCGCTTGATAACGGGAAAGTCTTTAAATCTGGAAGAAGTGGTAAGAGAATTCGTGTTTGAAAGACCTTTCGGGAAAAAGGAACTTGAAGAAGCAAAGAGTATGAGAGAAAAACTTGAAAGAGAGTTGTGCAAAAAAGAAGAAAAGTATTGCAGGGGAGGACTCGTTGACATTGAATTTGCAGGATACATTTACCAGATTCTTTTCAGGAAACCCATTTCAACAACATACAAGGTTCTTGAGGAAATGGAAAAAGAACGGTTCAAAGGAGTTTTAAAACTTTACGAAAAGTTAAGAGAAAAAGAGACGGAGAAAAAACTCTTCGGAATCAAGACGGACGACAAAGAAGTTCGCGAAAATGTGAGAAAATTTTACGAGGAGTTTTTAAAATGGGCAGAAGGTCGGTTAGAAGTTTCGTTGAAAATGTAAAACAAATGCTTAACGACGAGTTTTCGGGAAGGTATTTTGAGTCCGAAAACGATGCAGAAATAATAAAAAGTTGGTTCAAAATAAACGTTCCGGTTCAGTGGGTTCACTACTTTTTTGAAAAGAACAAAGAAGAACTGCCGGAGACTTTCTCCTTAAAGGACATAAACGATAAGTTCTTAAAGTGGTTTTTAAGGAAAAAGGTAAGCGAATGCGTAGAAAGCGATTCTTGGAAGTTCACGCATCAAAGGATTCGGTTAATTTCGGAAATCGTTAAAACGGTTCTTCGGGTATTTTCCGTTCGGGACGAAGAACTTGCAAAAAGAGCGAAAAGTCTCGGAGAAGAGAAGGACCTTCTAAAGGTTGAGCAAGAACTGATTAAGATTGAAGAAGAACTTTACGAAAAGTTAAAAGAAACGGAAGACGGCAAAAGTTGCTGGGAGTTTGCCCAAAAGAATCTTGAACCTTTTAAGGATTTGTGGAAGGAAAAGGTTTTTGTTGAAAGTCTGCAGGAAGTTTACAGGACCTGCATGAAGAAGAAACTCAAACTTCCTGATTTCTCGGTAGTTTAGGTGGTGGCTTGTTTGAAAAAGTGTTGTCTAAAAGAGAGTTAACAACTTTGGGGATTTCGGGAAAACATTGGGTCTTCTTTCCCGAAAACGAAGACGAACTTTTGAAGTCCCTTGAAAAAACTTCTCACTTTTGTGTTCTCGGTAAGGGTTCAAACGTAGTTATTAACGAAAACTTTTCTTTGCCCTTTATAAGTCTTTCTCGCTTTAACAAGGTTGAAATTTCAAAAGAAACGATAAGACTCGGAGCGGGAGTCTCCTTAAAGAGGATAATGAGGGAGCAGATAAGAAGAAATTTCTCCCTCTTTGAATTTCTTGCGGGCATTCCTGCTACCGTGGGCGGAATGGTTGCCCAAAATGCAGGGGCTTACGGGAAAGAAGTTAAAGATTTTCTCGTTGAGGTCGTTTATTTTGATGTCAAAGAAAGGGATGTAAAAACGCTTACCGACTTTTCGGAATTCTCATACAGAAAAAGCCCGTTTCCGGAAAAAGGCATCGTAATTGAAGCAGTGTTCAGAATAAAAAGGTGTGAAAGAATCAGGGAACTCATAAAGCACTTTCTAAGAAAAAGAATGGAAACCCAACCTCCGTTTTGGGAAAGGACTGCGGGTTCTACGTTTAAAAATCCGCCGGGGGAAAAGGCCGGAAAACTTCTTGAAGAATGCGGTATGAAAGGCTTTAAACTCGGAAGTTTGAAGTTTTCGGAAAAACACGCTAACTTTCTGATAAACACCGGAGGAGCAACTTTTTCGGAATTTAAAGACATTACGAACATCGCAAGAGAACGGGTAGAAAAGCGCTTTGGCATTCTCCTTGACTTTGAAGTAAGAATTTTTGATAATGATAACGATTATCATTTAACTTGCGGAGGTTCAGGTTGACGCCGATTTTGACCTTCAACAACGTGAGCGTTTTCAGGGACGGAAAGCCGATTTTAAAGAACGTGAACTTCATCGTTAACAAGGGAGAAATTCATGCAATTCTCGGACCGAACGGAGCGGGTAAGTCAACTCTTGCCAACCTCGTTATGGGAACAAACGGTTTTAGTTCTCCGGACGAAGGAGAAATAATCTTCAAAGACAAACTACTTAACAACCTGTCCATTTCGGAAAGGGCAAAACTCGGCATAACGATGGCTTGGCAAGACCCGGCAAGGTTTGAGGGCATAACCGTTGAAGACTACCTAAACCTTTGCTCCAAAGGAAAGAAAAGTCCCGCAGAAGCCTTAAAACTCGTAGGTCTTGATGAAAGTTATCTTTTAAGATTTCTGGACGACACCCTTTCGGGGGGAGAAAGAAAGCGAATAGAACTTGCGTGTGTCCTTGTGTGTTCTCCGGAACTTGCGGTTCTTGACGAACCAGACTCCGGAATTGACTTTCCTTCAATGGAAGACATTGCAAGGTTGATAAAAATTCTCAAAGAAAACGGAAGCACCGTTTTGATGATAACCCACCGGGAAGAAATTGCAGAAATTGCAGACAGAGCAACGCTCCTTTGTGACGGAAAAGTGGTTCAAACTGGAAGCCCGGAAGAGGTCGGAAAGAAGTTCAAAAACATGTGCGTTGTTTGCAAAGTAAAGAATCCGGAACTTGTAGGAGGTAAGTAGTGGGAAACCTTGAAGAAATTAAGTCTTTGTTTACGCAGATAGGAATTCCCTCACAACTTTTTAAAACCGGGGGAGTCAACCTTCTTGTTGACAGAAACAGGGTTGTGGTAAGGTATCCCGCTCCCGGAGTGCGCTCCGAAGTTGAAGAAACGGAGACGGGAGTAAGAACGAAGATTTACGTTGAACCTGGAACAAAACTTGAAAAACCTGTTACTCTTTGCTTTGGAGCAATATCAAGCGTTGAAATCCAAACAACGGAAAACGAAATCGTTGTCGGAGAGGGAGCGAGCGTTAAGTTTGTGGTTTACGGGGCTATGGTTGAAAACATCAGTTTGAAACACAAAAACGAATTGAAGATAAGGGTTAAAAAGGGAGCACACTTTGAATACCTTGATTTTCACCATTGCGGAGAAAGAACACTCGTTGAACTTGAAACGAAAACAACCGCAATTGTTGAAGAATCCGCATATTTCCGTTCTCTTTTCAAACAAAACAGAGGGAGAACGGGAAACGCAAGAATAACGATAGAAGCAACCGCACTGAAAAACGCAGTTGTTGAACTTGAAACAAAACTGATAGGTAAGGAAGACGACAAACTTTACGTTAAGGACGTAATAAAACTTGAAGGAGAAAACTCAAGGGGATTATCCAAAAGTAGAATCGTTGCAATGGACAGAACCAAAGCGGAGTTCATCGGAGAAACATACGGCTTTGCTCCATACTGCAGGGGACATATTGACTGTTCGGAAGTTGTAAGGGGAGAAGGAGTAGAAGTTAAAGCGATTCCGATAGTGGTTGTTAACCATCCTACCGCAAAGATAACCCACGAAGCATCAATCGGAAGCATAGACAAAAAACAACTGGAAACCTTGATGGCAAGGGGACTGTCGGAAGAAGAAGCAGTGGAAGTAATAGTCAAAGGTCTTTTAAGATAAAAACTACCACGGGAGGTAAGAAAGATGAACGTTTACGGGCCAGAACCTGAAGGAAAAAGGAAGCACACGCCGGTCATTGAAGCACCGCAGAAGGTTTCAAAGGGTGAGTGGTTTGAAGTAAAAGTCGTTGTGGGAAAAGATGTAAGCCATCCGAACACGAAAGAGCACTGGATAAGCGAAGTAAGTCTGTGGTGCGGAGACTTACTCGTAGCAAAAGCACAGTTATTTCCCGAAGTTTGTGCTTCGGAGGTTGTCTTTAAAGTGAAACTTGAAAAAACTGCAGTGCTAAAGGCTTTTGCTTACTGCAACCTTCACGGACTTTGGCAGAGCGAAGAGGTCAAGGTTGAAGTTGAATAACCCAAGAGTTTTTCAACGTATTTTCCGATTATGTCAAACTCAATGTTTACCAAATCTCCCGGAAGTTTGTATTTCAAGTTGGTATTTCGGTAGGTGTGCGGAATTACTGCAATATCAACCGTTCCGGGGGAAACTCCTGCCACGGTGAGGCTTATGCCGTCAATCCCTATGGAACCCTTTTCAACCACGTATCTGTCAAACCTTCTGGGGAAGGCAAAGGTAAAGAGGTAGCCTTCCCCCTTTCTTTCAATTTTCAAAACCTTGCCCGTGCAGTCAACGTGTCCCAAGAGAAAGTGTCCAGAAATTCTATCTCCGACTCTTAAAGACCTTTCAAGGTTTACCGGCAAACCGCTTCTTAGAGCAGAAAAGTTCGTTCGCTTTAACGTCTCGTAAGAAACGTCAAACCTTAATTCTTTCTTTTGAACTTCAACGACCGTCAGACACACGCCGTTTACCGAAATGCTGTCTCCCAAACGGGTTCCCTCAACGACCTTTTCGCATTCAACAACGAGCACTCCTCCTTGACCGGTTCTTCTAAAGGTTTTAACCCTTCCCACTTCTTCAACGATACCGGAAAACATCTCTTACCTTCCTAATTGTGAACTTACGAATTCTGCAGAAACCTCAAGAATGGGATTAATCCATATTCCAAAAACTACAAGGGTAATTGCAGAAACTGCAAGGGAAAGGAGAATCAACTTCCTGTTGCCCTTCTTCGGAGTATGTTCTACCACAGGGTCTTCAAGATACATCTGCTTTGCAATCCATATGTAGTAAGCGACCGAAAAGGCACTGTTCAAAAGTCCAAGAAGGGCAAGCCACAAAAGTTTGGCTTTCACCGCCGACAGGAAAACGAAGACCTTACTCATAAAGCCGGCAAGAGGAGGAATTCCCGCAAGAGAGAACAGGAACACGAGGAAAAGTGCGGAAAGTAGCGGTTCTTTCCTTCCGAGTCCCTTGTATTCGTCCATCGTGCTAACGCCCCACAGGTAAAGCAAACCGGCAAATGCCAAAAAGGCAGAAGTTTTCATAAAAACGTAGGCTATTGAGTGGTAAACAATCCCCGCGGTGCTTATCGGAACGGACAAAGCGGAAAACGCAACAAGGGTGTATCCGGCGTGAGCAACGGAAGAGTATGCAAGAATCCTTGAAACCCTTTTCTGAGCAAGGGCAAGCAGATTACCGAGTGTCATGGTTATTGCGGAAATTATTGCAAACAAAACGGTAAGTTCTTTCGTAAAACTCTTTGAAAATACCTCATAAACAACCCTCATAAACGCTATAAACACGGCACTTTTTAATATTCCCGTAAGGATGGATGCAACTCCCGGGCATGTTCCATCGTAAACGTCAGGACCCCAGAAATGGAAGGGAAAAGCGGTCATCTTGAAGCCGAACCCTGCCAGAACGAAGATGAGAGCAATAATGCCCAAGAAATCTCCGTTTAGTGCGGTGCTAACTGCCGAAAAGTCAAGACTTCCGGAAATTCCGTAAAGGAGGGAAACCCCGAAAAGTAATGTTCCCACAGCAAAAGCACCGCTGAAAAAGTATTTTATGCCGGCTTCTATTGAAGGTTTGGTCATAACGAAGAGAACCATGAGGTAGGTCGGCATGGTCATAAGTTCCATAGAGATTACCAAAGACAAAAAGTTGTTTGAGGAAATCAAAAGTAAAGCCCCGGCGGTGGACAGCAACAAGCCCGCTATAAGTTCGTTGACGAATCTGTCTTTTTCTTTAATAGCGTAAATAACGAGCATAGTTAACCAGGAGGAGAGAAGGATTAAAGCACCGACAAATCTACTCACCCCGTCGGAAACAAAGAAGTTCTTTAAAATATCCCCTTCCTCAGAGGACAAAATAAACATTGCGGAAATAAGGTAACCTGCACTTGCTATTGCAACCCCCGGAATTCCAGAGACCCTGAAAATTCTATTTACCACAGGCAATAAAACTCCCGTTAGTGCAATGACCAAAACGCCCGTGAGGAACACTTTGTCCACGGTTCTCTCCCTTACCTCATTATGCTTTCAAACAGTTGATTAACAGTAGGGTTGTAAACATCAAATACCAAGAAAGGCAGGACTCCTATGATGATAAACGCTCCTATATACATTGCAAGGGGAATGTTTTCAATCAATGGAAGTTCTGAGAAGGTTATTTTGGAAAGGCTTTCCCTCAAGGGACCGAAAACGGCCCTTTGAAGCATCCATATGAAAAATCCGGCACTTATCGCAGAAGACAGAGGAACGACAATCATAATCCAGCCCCAGTATTTAAAAGCGGATATCATTACCGCAAGTTCTCCTACAAACCCGGCAGTTCCCGGAAGCCCGACGGCAGCAAGAACTCCTATTACAAGCATGGTCATCAGTCCGGGAATCTTCTTCATTATTCCGCCGAGTTCGGAGATATACCAGGTGTGGGTTTTGTGGTGAACGTAACCTGCAATCATAAACAGTAGGGAAATTATCAATGCGTGTCCGACCATTTCGTAAAGGGCCGAGGAGATTCCCGCCGGAATCAAAGCGGACAATCCCAAAAGCACAAACCCCATGTGGTTAATACTTGAATAAGCAACCATCCTTTTAATGTGGTCTTCCGCAAGCGCTCTGAATCCCGCATAGAATATCGTGAGAAGGGCTATAAAAGCCATAAGAGGAGCAAATTGTTTTGTTGTTTCTGGAAGCAGGAGAATTTCCCACCTTAAAAGTCCGTATGCTCCCATTTTGAGGAGGAGTCCTGCTAAAAAGACCGAAATGGGTGAAGGAGCCTGCACGTGAGCATCCGGAAGCCAAGTGTGGAACGGAACTACCGGCATCTTGACCGCAAAACCGATAAACATCAATATCCACACAATCTTGGCTACGGATGGGTCAAGGGAAATTCCGGCAAGATTAGCAAAATCAAAGGTGTGCGTTTTAAGGTAGAGAATTATTATTCCGAGCAGAAGGAAAACACTTGCGAGGTGAGTATAAATAATGAACTTCATGGCTGCATAAATTCTGTTTTCTGCCCCCCAGATACCTATGTGGAAGAACATGGGAATGAGTGTGAATTCCCAAAAAATGAAGAACCACAAAAGATTCAAAGTTGAAAAGACTCCGACCATTGGACCGAGAAACAGCATAACGAGGAAGAAGTATGCTCCGCTTCTTTCTACGTTCCAAGAAGACAGGGTAACCGTTAGTGCCAAAAATGCGGTTATTCCAATCAAGGTTAAGGATATACCGTCTACTGCCAGTTTAAGAACGAAGTCAAAAGCGGGGAAAATCGGATAAACTTCCTCAAATGCGAACCCTTGCCCCGGATACTTTAAAAACAGATAAACGGTAGCCAAACACAAGTAAAGAGCGGATACAAGAGACACATACCGGGGATACTTCTCGTTAATCCTTTCCGCAATCAACGCAAGCGGTGCAAGAACCACAGGAACAAGAATCATTGAAAGCAAAATCACGGAACGCTCCCTAAACGATTAACATAATCACCACAAAAATTACCATTCCGAGAGCAAAGTATCTTAAATATTCCACAACATCACCCGTTTGAACCTTTCTTGCCCGTTTCCAGCACCACAGGGAAAGGTGAGCCACGCCGTTAACTGCTCCGTCAACCACGTTTGTATCAATCCACTCAACAGACTTTGCCACAAAACCGTAAATAACGTTTCTGCAGGTCCACAGAATTGCCCTGTCAATCATCCAACCTTGAAACAGGAAAGTGTTAACCGCACTTCCGATGGGAAGGTCAATAAACTTATTAAAGGACATAACTCTTGCAAAGTAAATTCCGAGCGCCAACAAGAACAGAACGAGGACTACCGTCATGGTAAGAGCCAGAACGAAAGAAGAATGATGTTCATGAACTTCTCCGAAGATTGAATGAACAACGGGTTCTTTAAGGAAAGCGGTAATCAAAGTGAACAGGGCAAGAACATATAAGGGCACAAGCATTACGGGATACGCTTCTTTTGCTTTTTCCGCATGTTCAGAGGGAGGACCCGTAAAGAGAACGAACCACAATCTGAATCCGTAGAAAACACAAAGAACACCGGCAGTAAAGGCAAGTCCGAAAATTACGGGATTTGAGTAGAAACTTTCAACGAGAATCCAGTCTTTGCTGAAAAATCCGTTAAACGGAGGAATTCCGGAAAGTGCAAGAACACCTACCAAAAACAGGATTGCAGTTTGAGGCATCTTCTTGAAAAGACCGCCAAGTTTAAAGGCATCCTTTACGTGGTGAGCCATGTGAATGACCGCACCGGCAGAAAGGAACAAGAGTGCCTTAAAGACCGCGTGATTCAAAAGGTGCAAAACTCCGGCTCCCACAGCTCCGACACCAATTCCAACAAACATTAAGGCAAGGTGTTCCATCGTTGAGAATGCAAGAATCTTTTTGATTTCCGTATGTGCGAGGGCTCCCGTTGCAGCGATAAATGCGGATATTGCTCCTATGAATGCCACAAAGGGTAAAGCGTTTGAGTATTCAAAGAACGGAAACAGTCTTGCAACAAGGTAAACCCCCGCGTTTACCATCGTTGCAGCGTGAATAAGCGCAGAAACCGTTGTGGGACCTTCCATCGCGTCCAACAACCACGGGAACAACGGAAACTGGGCTGACTTTCCGATAGCACCGACAAAAAGGAGCAGTGCTATGAGTAAGCCCAAAGTTTTTGCAAAGGCACCGCTGTGGGCAAGTTCGTTAAGTTCTTGTAGATTGATTGTTCCGAGGATTACGTAAGCCACTACGATTCCCGCAAGCATGAATACATCTCCGAACCTTGTCATAACAAACGCTTTAAGCGCAGCTTCCGAAGCGCTTTTCTTCCAATACCAGTAACCTATCAAAAGGTAAGAACACAATCCCACACCTTCCCAGAAAATGTAAACTCCCACAAGGTTGTTAACGAATACGAGACCCACCATAGAACCGATGAAGAACAACTTTTTGAAGTAATACCTGTGGGGAGATTCGTCGTCTTCCATGTATCCTCTTGAGAAAACAATGTCCAGGAAACCTATTCCTGTTGCTATCAGAGCCATTAAAAGGGACAAACCGTCAATGTAAAGACCGAGATTAACCTTTAATTCCCCGAACTCAAACCAGGTGAAACTTGAAGTTATCGGCAGTTCAGAGAAGGCAACTTTAACGGTAGCGACAAGACCGAGAAGACCGGTTATTACTGCAACCCAAAAAGAGTTCCACCTTTTGGTAAACTTACCCACGAGGAAAGCCAGAATGCTTCCGAGAAAGTAAACCCCTATTCCGAAGTAAGCCCAAGCACTTCCCATTCACCACCTCAACGTCTTTACTTTGCTCGGGATAACTTCTCCGAACTTCTTGTAGAAGACTATTATGATAGCAAGACCTACCGCAGCCTCAAGGGCAGCAAGACCTATGGTGAAAAACGCAAATATCTCTCCGGAAAGATTGTTCTGTGCGGAGAAAACCACGAGGTTAATATTGCCGGCGTTTATTATCATTTCAATGGAAAAAAGCATTCTGATTACCGACTTTCTGGAAAGGAGTCCGTAAACCCCTACCGCAAAAAGGGAAAAGGATAAAAACAAGTATGCGTGGACATCAGCGGGAATCAGCATTTTTGTTCTCCTTTTTCTTGGAAATCACTGCATTTGCAAGGTAGAGAATGGCACTTACTATCAATCCAAGAATTATGGTGAAAAAGGAATACTTTTCGGTAAATTCAATTCCCAACCGTTTCGTAGAATAAATGTGATAGGTTTTTGTTTTAACTCTGCTTAAAAACGATAGGATTGTTCCCAAAATAACTACCGAAATAGAAATTAACACTGCAAATCTCTGCTTTTCGTGAGTTTTTTTGTATCCCTCACCAATCATCATGATTGCAAACAGGACTAAAATAGTAACCCCCCCAGCATATACCGCAAGTTGAATACTTCCAAGAACTGGCATCCCAAGGGAGAAGTAAACCAGCGCTATTTCTGAAAGGAGAACCACAAAAGAAACTGCTGCCCATAAAAGAGATTCTAATTCAAGGGCAAGAATTGCCGAAACGATGATGACCCCGTATATAGCCCAAAAATAAACATTACTGTTCATTTCTCATTCTCCGGCTTGAAAACAAAATTAGACAAAGTTTCCCAAGTTGCGTGCTTAATCTTTATGTCGTAATCGCTTGTAAGAACTATTGCTTTTTGTGGTTTTGCCGGGCAAACATCCTCGCAGAAACCACAAAATATACAATGACTTGCGGTAACTTGCGGAAGTGCTTTAGGCTTTTTTAGTCCTGTAGGAACCATTTTAATACACTGAGTAGGACACATTCTTGCACAAAGGCCGCATCCCAAACACCACTTTGCGTTTATTCTGTGTTTGCCCCTGTATTTGAAGTTTCTGCTCTTTCCTTTATCCTTCCAAACTTCCGTTTCTTTTTTAAACGCAATAAACTTGGAAACTTTTACCACTTTTTGAACAACTTCAAAAGGAACTTTAACTACATTTTTGACATCCATAGTTTCTAACCCGTCAAAATTTTCACTGTTATAACGAATGCAATGTTTAAAAGGGACAACGGTGTTAATACTTTCCAACAAAGTTTTAAAAGCAAGTCCATTCTTATCCGCGGAATGGAGGCTCTCAACAAAAAGATAAACAAGTAAAGAACGGATATTTTCAAGAAAAACCAGACAATTCCCGGAAAAACAGGCCCTTTGAACCCTCCAAGAAAGAGAACTACTGCTAACGACAAGAGGGCAAACAGTTCTATTGTTTTTGCAACTAAAAAGATTGCGTAATTAAACCCTCCGTATTCAGTTATAAACCCGTAAACTATTTCTTGTTCTGCTATCGGAATGTCAAAGGGAGGCCTTTCAGAAACTATTAAAACTGCGGTAAGAAATATCAAAAAACCGGGAAGAAGAATTAAGGAATTCAAAACAGAACTCTTTTCCACTATTTCCAGATGGTTTAAAGTTCCGTAAAAAATACCGGCGGAAGAAGCAGAAAGCCACAAAGGAATTTCTCCCGAAATCAATTGATTAACCGCTCTTAATCCACCTATGAAAGAATACTTACACTTTGAAGCCCAACCAGCGTAGAAAAATATTGGAGACATACTCGTAACAAGAGCAAGCAGTATTATCAAGTCAAAGGAAGTGCTAACTACATAAACTGTTTGGGAAAACGGAATGAAAGCGAGCATCATCGTGGACATCAGAAAGGCCACAAAGGGAACCAAAGAAAACAAAATCTTGTTTGCCCTTTTTTGAACTATGAACTCCTTTTGGAACAACTTAAAAAGATCAGCGGTTGTCTGTAAAATACCCCACCTTCCTACATAATAAGGACCTACTCTAAGGTGAACATCCGCCAGAATCTTTCTTTCAAAGTAAAGCACGGCAAGAAACACTACGAACAAAAACAAAAATCCTGGAAAAATCAGCGCTTTCAGCCAAGCACTCATCGGTCAACGTCTCCCTGACATATGTAAAGGGAAGCAAAAATTACCGGAATATCTGCAAGTTTAATGCCTTTCATAATTTTTGGAATACTCCAAAGGTTAGCAAAAGAAGGAGACCTCAATTTTAGCCTGTAAGGCCCTGTTCCTCCATCACTTACAAGGTGAAAGCCAAAACATCCTCTTGCCCACTCAACGTTCACGTAAGCCTCTCCGGGAGGAAGTTTAACCGGAACCTTCGTTTTGTATTCTCCTTCTGGAAGTCCCTCAATGGCTTGCCTTATAATTTTTGCAGATTCCTTCAGTTCTTCCCATATAACCAAATACCTTGCGTATGCATCTCCTTCTTCCCTTACAACCACGTTAAAGTCAAGTTCTCCGTAGGCACAATACGGATAGTCTTTCCTTACATCAGACTTTACCCCTGAAGCCCTTAACGGCGGTCCCGAAAGACCGTATTCAATTGCCTTCTCCTTTGAAACGACCCCAATTCCTACCGTCCTAAGTTTGAGTGTTGGATTATCAACGAACACATCTTCATACCTTGGAATAAACTCCTTTTCAAGGTAGTCAACAGCAAAAATCATTCTCCTTATGAACTCTTTCGTTGGTTCATATCTGACACCGCCGGGAATGATTGAAGAAGTTGCTATTCTCTGTCCAGCATATGTTTCAAACGCATCAAGGAATTTTTCTCTGGCAATCAAAGCCCACTGCATAGGAGTGTGAACCCCAAGAACGTCCATGAAACTTCCAAGACCTACAAGGTGACTTGAAATTCTTCCTGCTTCTGCAAGAATTGTTCTGACGTAATTGGCCTTTTTAGGAACTTCAATGTTTGCTATTTTCTCAACCGCAAGGGAATAACCTATCATCGTTCCAAAGTTGTCCACAAAACAAATTCTTTCAATGTTTACAATCGCGTTAATCCAATTTCTGTGTTCCACGAGTTTTTCAAGAAACCTAAATACATAACCTATGTCAGGTTCTACCTCTACAACAATGTCTCCATCAATCCATACCTTAAGCCTTAAAGGCCCTGACGCAGGATGCTGAACTCCCCAATTCAGTTGAAGCAGTTTTTCTTCAAGTAATCCTTCTCTTTCAACCGAAAACGAATACCCTGAAGTATTTCCTGCGGGAAACACTTTCACCCCTTTTTGTGCTTTTTGAGTTTGTAAGACTTTCTGAGGGGAAACCACCCTTCCGCCCAAGAAGGTAAGAGCATAACTTCAAGTTTGGGATTTCCGATAAATTCAATGCCAAACATTTCCCACGCTTCCCGTTCGTGAGGTTGGACTGCCGGAAAAATGCTACAAAGAGAAGGTAAGGAAGGTTCACTATCAAGAACTTCAGTTCTTAAAACTACAAATTGTTTTTCGTCCAGGTTTTCAACGATGTAACTAACCTGAAATCCCTTTCCCTTGGGAGTGTAGTCAACAACGGAAACCGTATGGACATAAGTAAAGCCCAACTTTTTAATGAACTTTCCTACTTTCTGCAAGTTGTTTTTATCTACTTCTACCAAAAGCATGTTTTTTTCAAACGGTTTTGCAGTTATTCCGAATTCTTTTTTAAGTTTTTGCCTGAGTTCTTCAAGCACTTTTCCTCCAAAAAGATTAATAGCGTATGCTTTCCATTTTATTTTTGCTCTTTTTAGCCAAATTTTCCTTGTCTTTCAAAATTATCTCCTTCAAGGTTAAAAGACCTTCAAGAATTGCTTCCGGACTTGGAGGACACCCTGCCACAAAAACATCAAAAGGAACGTATTGCGAAACGTCAACGGCAACGAAATCAGAGTCCCAATAAGGTCCTCCACCACCGGCACACGCCCCAAGTCCTATGACATACCTCGGTTCTGGCATTTGCTGATATACTCTCAGCAATGCAGGTAAAATTTTTTTTGAAACTAAACCGGTAATGACTAAGAAATCCGCTTGTCTTGGACTTGGAACTGTCAGAAATCCATATCTTTCCCAATCAAACCTCGGTCCTTTGAGAGCAAGCATTTCTAAAGAACAACATCCACTACAAAAGTGAACGCTCCAAGGGGAATTTGCCCTGCACCAGTCAAAGAATTTTAGAATCATTCCTTCCTCCAAGCATTATGTAAGTAAGCGGTAAAACCAACAAAACCGCGAAAAGCAAAAGAGGAACCGCACCGTTTGGATTACCTCCCCCGCATGCAAACAGAATAAAAAAAACAACAGCAGTATCAAGGGCTATGAAGATTATCGCGTAAAAGTAATACTGAAAGTTAACGCTCGCAACTATGGGCTTGGGTGCTTCAAGTCCGCACTCATACGTATCTTCTTTAACAGGATGGGGATTTCTTGGTGAAAGGGCTACAGAAAGCACCCACAAACAAACGCTTCCCAAAAACATAACTAACACAAAAACTAAAAAGTCGTGAAGCATCTCTCCGTCACCTGCCAAAAACGAAAAGTTTGGAAGTTTAATTTTACACACTTGATATTCTGGAAATTCCTGTAAAATTCTTCCTGTTCTATTGTGATTCCGAATAACCCAGCGAGGTGCTTATGAAAATTCTCGTAGCAGGAGGGGGAACGGGAGGACACCTGTTTCCCGCCTTGGCGGTTGCAGAAGAATTTAAACTCAAAGGATGGAAAGTAGTCTTCGTTGGATCTCAAAGGGGACTTGAAACAAGAATTGAAGACGTTTTTAGGTATTCTCCCTATTTTTTACCTTCTCACCCCTTGCGGGGAAAAAACAAATTAAAAGGGATTTTAAGTCTTGGTCTGAGTGTGTTAAAAGCGTTGAGCATCACAAAAAAAGAAAAACCAAACTGCACAATCCTTTTTGGAGGTTATTCTTCTCTTCCAGCGGGCATTGCGAGTATCCTTTTGGGAATTCCCTTGTTTGTTCAAGAGCAGAATTCAATTCCGGGGAAAACAAGCCTTTATCTTTCAAAGTTTGCAAGGAAGGTATTCCTCGGTTTTGAAAGTGCAATGCCATACTTTGGAGCAAAGGGAATTGTTACAGGAAACCCTTTAAGGAGAGAAATCATTTTTTGTGCGAAACACAAGAATCAGTTAAGAAGAAGATTTTGTCACGAACTTGGACTTTTCCCAGAAAGAAAAGTCCTTCTCGTGGTTGGAGGAAGTCAAGGAGCAAAGTGGTTGAACGAAACTATGATAAAAGCAGTGAACTTTTTTACCCGAAGGGACTTTCAAGTTGTTCACATTTCCGGCTTTAAAAAAGGAGAAGAAAAACTCAAAAGGGCATACAAAAATGCGGGCATAAAAGCAGTAGTCATTCCTTTTTTCAAAGAAATGTGGAAACTTTATACCGTAGCAGACGCAGTAATCTCAAGAGCGGGAGCACTTGCAATTTCCGAGATTTCAGCATTTTCAATTCCGGCGCTTTTTATTCCCTATCCTTTTGCAGTTGACGACCATCAATACAAAAATGCAAAATATTTTGAAGAAAAAAAAGCGTGCGTATTGATAACGCAGGAGAAAGCAACTCCCGTTGAAGTTTGTAGAATTGCAGAAAGATTGCTACTTGATGTCAAGTTTTACAAGCGGATTTCCAGAAATATGGAAAAACTTTCCAAAATAGATGCCACAGAGGTAATGTGCAATGAAGTTGAAAAAGAACTCGGAGTTAAAAAACCTGATTGAAGCAATAGTTTTTCTATCACAAGAACCGATTTCTCCCGAAGAAATTTCAAAAAAACTCGGTGTTGAAAAAGAATCGGTGGAAAATGCTTTTGAACAACTTGAAAAAGAATATCGGTCAAGGGGAATAGTTTTGAAAAAGGTTGCTGGAGGATACAAGTTTTATACCAATTCCAAATTTGCAAACATTCTAAAAGATTTTGTAGAAGAAAAGCCCGTTAAACTTTCAAAGGGACTTCTTGAAGTATTGGCAATAATAGCCTTTAGGCAACCCATAACCAAAAGGGAAATATGGAAAATAAGAGGACACAACCCTGATGGAGCCATAAAATCACTTCTTGAAAAAGGCCTCATTGAAGAAGCAGGCAGAGCAAAACTTCCTGGCGGGCCAAAACTATACCGAACAACGAAAGACTTCTTACGCCACTTTCACTTAAACTCTTTGGAGGAATTGAAAAACCTTCTTAAAGATAAAAACCAACCGTTAGAGGATTCAGCGTAGATGCAAGAAAGATATTTTTCCTTTTCTTCTTACCTGAAAAAAGTCTTCGGGGAAAAGGTTCTAAGAATTCCGGTGGATGCGGGTTTTTCCTGTCCCACGAGGGACGGCACGAAGGGAACGAGAGGTTGTATATACTGCTACAAAGGGTCAAACTACTTTAACGAGAGGATTCCTCTTAAAGTTCAGATAGAAAAGGGAATTGAAAGGGGGAAACGTAAAGGAGTGAACAAGTTTTTGCTTTACTTTCAGTCTTATTCCAACACTTACGCTCCGCCCGAAGTTCTTGAAAGAACATACTCTGTCGCAAGAGAGTTTGAGGAAATAGTCGGCATTATCGTAGGAACAAGACCCGATTGCGTCAGTGACGATGCCCTGAAAATTCTTGAGGATTTTGCTAACGATTATCTCGTTTGGATAGAATACGGACTTCAAAGCGTTCACTTCAAAAGTTTAAGATGGATTAACAGAGGACATGGAGTTTCCGACTTTGTGGATGCCGTTTTGAGAACGAGGAAAAGGAAAGGAATAAAAATTTGCGCCCATGTGATTCTCGGACTGCCGACAGAAGACGAAGAAGATTGTCTTGAAACGGCAGATTTTTTAAGTGCCATAAGAATTGACGGCGTTAAGATTCACCCGCTTCACGTTATCAAAGACACGCAACTTTACGAGATTTACAAAGAACGACCCTTTAAACTTCTTTCGGTTGAAGAATACGCAAACCTTGTTGTAAAGTTTCTTGAGAGGTTGAGAAAAGAAATTGTCATTCAAAGGTTAACCGGAGAAGCACCTGACGAACTTTTGGTTGCTCCCCAGTGGTGTAGTTTCAGAGAAAAGCACAAGGTTTTGAACTTGATTAGAAAAACCCTTGAAGAAAAAGACTCTTATCAAGGTAAGTTCTGCAGGTTTTAAGGACAGATGCTTGAAAAGAGGGAATTTCTCAAAGTTCAAAAACCTTCAATCTATGCGGGAGTAGAGTTAAATCAAATAACTCCGAGGTTTTCGGACAGAGAAGTCAGGTTTGTTTTAACTTATCCCGACCTTTACGAAGTAGGAATGTCTCACGTAGGGGGAAAAATCCTTTGGCACGTGATAAACAACTTAACGGACTTTGCCCTCATGCACAGGGCTTATCTTCCAAGACCGGACATGCAAAAAATTATGGAAGAAAAGGGCATACCCCTTTACACGATTGAAGAAAAAATTCCCGTAAAAAACTACGACCTTTGGGGCTTTTCCCTTTCATCAGAACTTACATACACCAACGTTTTAAGGTGCATGAAACTTGCGCAGATTCCAATAAAGAGCGAAGAACGGCAAACTTTTCCGGTGATTTTTGCTGGGGGACCCTGCGCTTTTAATCCGTTGCCCCTTTCAAGTTTTGTTGACTTTTTCTGCATCGGAGACGGAGAAGAACTGCTCCTTCAAATAGCAGAAATCTTTAGGAAAGTAAAGAAAAGCGGTGCTTCAAAAGAAGACTTTTTGTTTGAGTTAAAAAACCTTGAAGGAATATGGGTTCCGAAGTTTGGAAAGTATCCCGTTAAAAAGGCTGTTTTTCACGTTTTAAAAAGGGAATTTTTCCCGACTTTTTATCCCGTTCCTTGTGTTGAAACCTCACAAGACAGAATGGCTATTGAAGTTTCAAGGGGCTGCCTTCAAGGATGTAGATTCTGTCAAGCCGGATACATATACAGACCCTATCGGGAAAGAAGCATTGAAGATGTTTTGGAATTAACGAAAAAAACCTTTCTTTCAACGGGTTATGAAGAAGTCTCTCTTGTGTCCCTTTCCGTTTCTGACTACAGCAGGTTTGAAGTATTGGTTCAAAAAGTAATGGACTTTTGCCAGAAAACTACAACCGCTTTGTCTCTTCCTTCAATGAGGGTTAAAGACTTTAATCCCGAACTTGCAATTCAAATTATGAGAGTGAAAAAAACGGGTTTTACGCTCGCTCCCGAAACGGGTAGCGACGAATTAAGAGCAAGAATAAACAAAGATTTAACAAACGACGACCTGTATAGGGCGGTTTTTGAACTGGTAAAGAGGGGATGGGGGAGAATAAAACTCTACTTTATGATTGGATTGCCCTTTGAGAGAGAAGAAGATGTCCTTGAAATAACGAAAATGTTGAAAGAAATTGACAAACTGATAGAAAAATTTAAATGCAGAAAGTCTTTGTCTGCAAGTATTTCTGTTTTTGTTCCAAAGCCTTTTACTCCTTTTCAGTGGAAAGGATTTGCAGACTCCGAAAGAATAAGGGAGATAAAAGGTTTGATACTCAAAAACTCTCCGAGAAGTTTCAAAATAAAGATTCACGACTACAGGCAATCCCTTATAGAGGCTCTTTTGGCAAGAGGAGACGAAAAAACCGGGGAACTTTTGCTGAAAAGTTTTGAAAATGGTTGTTTTCTTGACGGATGGAAGGAGTTTTTCAACTGGAAAGGGTGGTTAAAGTCCTTTGAAGAAGCAGGTTTTGACGTTGATTCTGCTCTTGATGAGCGCAAAGTTGATTCGGAACTGCCATGGGAGTTCATAAAAGGTGTAGTTGAAAAAAGATTCCTTCTTGAAGAACTGGTTAGGGCTGAATTGGGCATTAGGACACCAAATTGCAGGGAAACAAACTGCCACGGATGCGGAGCGTGCAATCCCGAAGACCTAAAAAGGCTCAAAAATTTGAAAAGAAAAAAAGAACCTTTTTCCATTCCTGCAATTTCAAAGAAAAAAAAGACAAAAGTTTACAAGTATGCAGTTTGTTTTGAAAAAAAATTCCCGGGCAGTCTTCTCTCAAACTTGGACGTTCTCAGAGTTTTTTCAAGGCTGATAAGGAGTTGTGGTTTCCCCCTCAAGTATTCTGAAGGTTTTAGTCCTCACCCCAAGATTTCAATTGCCTTTCCTCCTCCCCTTGGAGTTGAATCAGAACTTGAAGTTGCAGAAGTTTCTTTTGAGGAAGGAATAAACGCCGATGAGTTTGCCGAAAGTTTAAACAAAAGGTTGCCAGAGGGTTTGAAGGTTTTAAGAGTTTTCCCGTTGAAAGAAGGCTCTGTTCTTGACCTTGTGAAAGAAATAGAGTATAGAATTTCCCCAATTCCTGAAAGTTTAAAAGCGGAAAAGAACGACTGGATTAAGGAAATTAAAGTCAGCGGAAAAGAAGTGATTTTAAAGGTTAAAGTTGTTAACCGCGAAACTCTCGGAGCGACGAAAATCTTTAAGTTGCTCTCCGTTTCTCCCGAAAAGTTTTCCATTAGAAGAAAAGTTATTGT
>CAZZKT010000008.1:0-25226 GCA_964654625.1 uncultured bacterium | reverse complement strand
TCGTGAAGGTGGAAAGACCGTCGGAGCGGGTGTTGTTACGGAAATTCTTGATTGAGGTGAACTCAAATGGCTAAGAAAGGACCAAGAGAAATCATTCACCTTGCTTGCACCGAGTGTAAAAGGAGAAATTACACGACCACCAAGAACAAGAGAAACACTCCGGACAGGCTTGAACTCAGGAAATACTGTAAGTGGTGCAATAAGCACACCTTGCACCGAGAGGTGAAATAGGATATATTTTTGGTTGGCGGTAGGCCAGTAGCCCAATTGGTAGGGCTCCGGACTCCAAATCCGGAGGTTGGGGGTTCGAGTCCCTCCTGGCCTGCCATTATTTTTTTGTCTTTTTCCGCATTACGGGGAGGTTCGTTGAAAAAGAAGATAGGTGAAGTTTTTGATTTTTTAAAAGGCGTGAGGGACGAACTCTCAAAAGTTGTTTGGCCCAAAAAGAAAGAAGTCATTGACGCTACTATCGGAGTGATAGTTTTGAGCGGAATTATTGCGTTTTACTTTTGGATTCTTGACTACAGTCTTGCAGGAATTTTGAAAACACTTTTGGGAAGGTAAGAGGGAATGGCTGAAAAGAAGTGGTATTCCCTTCACGTGCAATCGGGATACGAATACAAAGTCAGAGCAAACATCTTCAAGGTTTTGAAAGAAGAAGGTCTTCTTGACAAAGTGGAGGAAATATTCATACCGGCGGTAGAAAAAGTAGTCTTCAAAGTGAAAGGAAAAGTTAAAGGAGAGATACCTTTAAAGAGCAAGGAACCAAGAATTTACGAGTTGGAAGGTGAAGACGGAAAAAAGGTAGTTTTCAGGATTGAAGACGGAAAGGTGTGGGTAGAGTCTTGCGAGTGTGAGAAAAAGGGATGTATTCCGGATAAACCAATCAGCAAGGTCGGACAAAAAATCGTGTGTCCAGAACTGGGAATAGAAGCAAAGATAGACCTTAAGGATAAACTTTATCCCGGGTATCTTTTCGTAAAGGCTGAACTTGACAAAAATCTTCAGTCAACAATAAGAAGAGTTCCGAGAGTGATAGGTTTTGTGAACACTGCAGGAAAACCGATAGTTGTTCCTGAGTCCGAAATTACTGCAATAAAGGAAAAACTTGAAAGGGGAGTTCCAAAGGTCAGGAAGTTCAAGTTTGAAATTAACGACAGGGTTAAAATTAAAGAAGGTCCCTTCATCGGATTTGAAGGAAGAATTTCCGAAATTGACCCAGAAAGAGAAAAGGTTGTGGTTCTCGTTAACATTTTTGACAGGTCAACACCGGTTGAACTTGAATTTGGTCAAATAGAAAAGATTAGTTAATCAGGGGGAGAAGATGGCTAAAAAGGTAATAGCGGAAGTAAAGTTGCAACTACCGGCAGGTGAGGCTTCCCCTGCACCTCCAGTAGGACCTGCTCTCGGTCAGCACGGAGTTAACATAATGGAGTTCGTAAAAGCGTTCAACGCTGCAACGGCGGACAAAAAAGGACTTGTTATTCCGGTAGTAATTACGATTTATGCGGACAGGTCTTTTACCTTTGAACTAAAAACACCTCCCGCTTCCGTTCTCTTGAAGAAAGCAGCGGGTGTGGAAAAAGGTGCGCACCAGCCGAAGAGAGAATGGGTCGGTCAGATAACGAGGAAGCAGTTGAGAGAAATTGCAGAAATGAAGATGAAAGACCTTAACTGTTATGACATTGAAACCGCTATGAAAATCATAGCGGGAACTGCAGAAAACATGGGAATTAAGATTGTTGATTAATCCGTTGATTACCACCTTAACGGTGGGAGGCAAAAAGCCGAAGGGGGTGAGAAATGGCAAAAAGAGGTAAAAAGTATCTTAACGCACTCAAACTCGTTGACAGAACAAAGTTTTATACGATTGAAGAGGCAATTTCCTTGGTCAAAAAGATGGCCGAAGTCACAAAGAGGAACTTTGACCAAACCGTTGACATGGCTATTCGTTTGAACGTTGACCCAAGATACCAAGACCAGATGGTCAGGGGAACCGTAGTTTTGCCCCACGGGCTCGGTAAAGAAAGAAGGGTTGCGGTTATTGCTCAAGGAGAAAAACTTAACGAAGCGAAATCCGCCGGAGCGGACTTTGTCGGCGGAGATGATTTGATTCAAAAAATCCAAAAGGGTTGGATGGAATTTGACGTCTTGATAGCAACTCCCGACATGATGAGCAAGGTCGGAAGGTTGGGAAGGATTCTCGGTCCCCGGGGATTAATGCCGAACCCAAAAACCGGAACCGTTACCTTTGATGTGGCAAAAGCGGTTAAAGAGGCAAAAACGGGAAAGGTTGACTTTAAGGTTGAAAAGGCCGGAATAGTTCACGCTCCGATAGGCAAAGTTTCTTTTGAAGAAAGAAAACTCGTTGAGAACGCTCTTGCCCTTTTGAAGGCAGTGATACTTGCCAAACCTCCCGGTGCTAAAGGTCAATACGTTAAAAGCATAACGGTTTCTGCCACCATGGACCCGGGAGTAAGGGTCAACGTTGTGGATGCCGTGAGCAAGGCTACTGCTGGCGAATAGTGTAAGCAACGGTGTAGCAGTAGACCTTGCTCGCTCCTGCCTTTTTTAAAACACCTGATGCCTCATTGAGAGTTGCACCCGTTGTAAAAACGTCATCAAAAAGAAGAACAGTTCTTCCGTTTAGTTTTCTTTTACTGACAAAACTGCCTTTAATGTTTTCGTATCTTTCTTGAATTCCGAGTTCTGATTGCCTTTTGGTGTGAAGTTTTTCCAAAACCGGCTCAAATCTTATTCCCATGTGTTTTAAGATTTCTTCACATTGGTCAAAACTTCTTTCCCTAATCCTTTCTTTTGAAAGGGGAACGTATGTAATTATGTGAGGTTTCACTTCGTTTATGTATTCCAAAAAGTGCTTTTTGATTGAGTTTGCTATGAACTTTGCAAGTTCTTTCTGCTTGCGAAATTTCAATTTCCAGATTGCATGGCTAACAATTCCGGAGTAGAAAGTGAAGTAATTTACTCCGTCAAAGGAAAACTTTCTCTTCCTTTCAATGCACCTTCCGCATACTTTTCCGGCACCGGGATAAAACTTAACGGGATATCCGCAAATTACGCACTTTTCTCCAGTGAATTCCTTAAAACCCTCATTCCAGCAGTCTTTGCACGCTACGAGAAAGTGATTTCCGAACAAAAATTTACCGCATACTGCACAGTATTCCGGAAAAAGAAGGTCAACTATGAACTGATAAATACTTGGCATTATTCAATGGAATTTAGAATTTCTGTTCTGAAATCGTCAGGGGCTTCGCTTAAAAACTTCCCGAGATAACTTTTTATGATTTCTGGAACGTTGTTTGGATGAGCGTCCCAAATTTCTCTTGCAACTTTTATTTCTTCTTCGGTTCCGTCCAATTGTTTTTCTATAAAAATTTCTAAAAATTCACCGAGGGTTTTACCCTTTCTCTGCGGTGCCACCAATTCTTCTTCGCTTTTTACCAGCCTCTTTTCTATCTTTAAGACGAGCGACTTGCCTTCTATTTCTTCCAATAGGTGTCCGAAGTCCGAAATGTCCCTTGTCTTGAACGTGTATTCAATTATCACAATAGGAGGCTTTTCAAGGGGAAGTTTATCACAAAGTTTTTGAAGTTCTTCTTTGATGTTTGTTTCGTTTGCTTTCAAAACTATAAATTCCCTCAAACCTTGAAGTTCTACCCTCTTGACGTTTCCTTCCGGAAGTTCAACTATGTTAAAACCCCTTGCGTAAGAAACTTCTGACCTGTTTCTGTATTCTGTTGAACCTGCGTAGGATATTAACCTTTCCCGAATTTTGTCAAGGGTGTATTTGTGGATGTGACCGCCTGCATAGTAGGTGAATCCCGGGGGTAAGTCCTCAACGGTCGCTTCGGACATTGAATCTCCCGCAATTGGTGAAATTCCTTGGTGAAACATGAAAACAGAATAACGGTATTTTTGGGCTTCTTCTGAAAAGACTTCACTCATTTTTCCTGACTTTAGAAATTCTCCGAGGAGCCTTTGCGGAAGATAAGGCATACCGGCAAACAAAACTCCGTCAATTTCAACCATAAAGTTGTTTTCCCTTCTCGGCATTATCATCAGTCCGAGGTTGTGAAACAATTGTTGAGGAGGCATGGCTCCGGACCTTAACGGTCTGTCGTGATTTCCGGGAATCGCAATAAAGGGTATTTTCTTCCCTTTTACGTAGTCAAGAATTTTGGCAACGAAGTTTAAGGTGTCTATGTCCGGCTTAAAATCTTCAAAAAGGTCTCCCGTGTGAATTATTACGTCAACCTTTTCGCTGATTGCCGTTTTAATTGCTTCTTCAAAGGCTATTAAAAAGTCTTTTTTCCTTTCTAAACTTTTGTATTGGGAATAACCCAGATGGGTGTCCGAGATGTGGGCAATTTTCACTCTTCCTCCTTGAGTTCTTCAAGGACCTCACGGAGAGCCTTGATAAACTTGGAATTTTCCCTGTAGGTGCCAATCGTAACCCTTATGTGATACGGAAAGCCGTAAGAATCAACCGCTCTGACTATTATTCCCTTCTTCAAAAGTCTTTCAAACACTTTTCTGCCGGGAAAGGGTAATTTTACGAGAATAAAGTTTGCACAGGTCGGAACATACTCAAGTCCGAGTTTTTCAAATTCTTGATACAAATACTTTTTTCCTTCTTCGTTGACAACTTGAGAGTGCTTTAAAAACGGTTTGTCTTTAAGAGCGTAAATTCCTGCCACTTGAGCAAGCCTTGAAACGTTAAAGGGCTGGCGAATCCTGTTCATGTCGTCTATGATTTCTTTCCTTGCAACTGCGTATCCGAGTCTGATTCCCGCAAGTCCGTATATCTTTGAAAACGTTCTTAAGACAACCACTTTTTTGTCGTGTATGTATTCCACACCGTTTTCTATGTCAAAGTTTGCCCCGACCGCATATTCGTAGTATGCTTCGTCAAGGACCAAAAGAACGTCGTCCGGAAACTTGTCAAGGAACTTCTCAAACTCCTTTCTGGTAAATGCAGTTCCGGTTGGGTTGTTCGGATTGGGAAGAAAAACCACTGCGGTGTTTTCGTCAATGGCATCAAGAATGCCGTCAAGGTCAATGTAATACTCGTTTTTCATCTTTACTACTTTGTGTTCTGCGCCGGAGAGTTGAACTACAATCGGATAAACCGCAAAGGAGTGTTCGCTGTAAACCGCATTTTTTCCTTTTCTCAAGTAAGCCCTTGAAATTATGTCTATGGCTTCGTTAGAACCGGTTCCTACGAAAATGTTTTCCGCTTTGACATCAAGGTGTTCCGCAATTGCCTCTCTCAGGCGAACGGATGCTCCGTCCGGATACCTGTTGAGGTTTTTAAGTTCTTCAACGATGCCCCTGACGGCTTGCGGAGAGGGACCCAGAGGATTTTCGTTAGATGCAAGTTTGATGACTTCTTGAAGGTTGTATTCCCTTTTTATTTCTTCTTCCGGTTTTCCGGGTTCGTAAACCTTGACTTTCTTTATGTGTTCCGGAAGTTCAAACAATTAAATTCCTCCCTTCAACACTTCTTCCGCTTTTGCGTAAATCATCTCCATTGCAGTGTCAAAGTCTTCTTCAATTATCCTCTTTCTGCCGAACGGATTTATCCTGCTTGCTATTATTTGACCGACATAAAGTTGATTTACCCCTTCTTCTATCAGTTTGTTCTTTATCGGAATGTAGTAGTCGGTGTATAACTTCTCTATCTTTTCCGCCCTCTTTTTCCTTTCTTCAAAAGCAACTTCTAACTTTTCGTCTATTGGGTTGTCAATCTTTTTGATAAGGTTGTGGAATGCGGAAGCGGGAAACTTTTCGTGCTTTTCGTAGAGAATTCCGAAGGTTACGTAGCACGGTTCGGTTATAAAGTCAAGAATGTCGTTTTCGGTTAGGTCTTGTCCGATGTATTCTTTGTAGATTTTGAGAGCCTCAAGGGATTTGTCCTTTATGGAAGGAGCCTTTTCCGTGTTCAAAGTTATTATGAAGTGGGCTTTTTCTTCGGGAATAACTACGCAAGGAATATCCCCCTCAAGGGACAGCGTTTTGAAAGCCTCAAGTCTGTGTTGTCCGTTTACAACATAATATTTCCCGTTGCTTTCATAAACTACCAGAGGGTCAATGAACATACCGACTTTCATCATCGCTTCTGCAAGTTTTTTCACGTGGGCGTCCGAAATTTCCCTTTGAAAAGGTGCCGGTTCAAGTTGGGATAGAGGAACTAACTTGAATTCAAGTTCTACGTTGCCGAGAGGTTCTTTAAACTTCATAGCCCTGCCCTCCCTTTAGGAGGTTTGGACTTACAGGGCTTTCATAACCTTTCCTGCTTTCAAACACTTCGTGCATACCCATATTCTTTTCTTTTCTCCGTTAACGATTGCTCTCACCTTTTGAAGATTGGCTCTTTGCTTTCTGCTCGTAACTCTGTGGGAGTGGCTGATTCTGTTTGAGAATATGGACGTTTTACCGCATATGGCACATCTTGCCATCTTTAACCTCCCGTCTCTTTAAATTGCGTAGGGTAATTTACTCCCAAATTCTGTCAAGTTCAACCACTTGCTCCCTTTCGGGACCTGTGGAAATCATGGCAACTTTGATACCGAGGTAGTCTTCAACGAACCTTACGAATCTTTTTGCGTTCTCTGGAAGGTGGTTAAAGTCTTTTATCCCTTTGATTTCTTCGTTCCAACCGGGAAGCGTTTCGTAAACGGGTTTGACCCTTTCTAACTCCTGAGCAGTTGAAGGGAAGGATTCTATTAGTTTTCCGTCAAGTTCGTAGCCGATGCAAACCTTTATCTCTTTAAAGCCTCCGAGAACATCCAGTTTGGTCATTATTAGCCTGTCTAAATCGTTAACCATAATGGAAAACTTTAAGGCAAAAAGGTCAAGCCAACCGCACCTTCTCGGTCTTCCCGTGGTTGAACCGTATTCTTGTCCTTTGGCTCTTAACAAATTCCCTTCTTCTCCTTTAAGTTCCGTAGGGAATGGCCCTCCGCCGACTCTTGTAGTGTAAGACTTTGCTATTCCAAGCACTTTCTTTATCTTTTTCGGACTGAGACCCGTTCCGGGAGATATTCCTAAAGCAGAAGAATTGGATGAGGTAACGAAGGGATACGTTCCCACATCTATGTCAAGGAGCGTCGCTTGTGCACCTTCAAACAAAACTTTACTGCCAGAATCCACCACCTTGTTCAAAAGGGTTACGGTATCGCAAACGAACTTCTCAACCTTTTCAAAAACTCTGAGCGTAGAGTTGTAAATTTCTTCAAGATTAAACTCAACGTTTTTGTGAAAGAGATTTTTTAGCAGGGCTTCTTTTTCCTTCAGGTTCCACTTGAGTTTTTCAAGGAAACCTTTGGGGTCTTTAAGGTCTGCAACCCTTATTCCTACCCTTCCTGCTTTGTCCCGGTAGGCTGGCCCTACTCCTTTTAAGGTTGTCCCGAGGGCTTTTTTGCCCTTTGACTCTTCGTAGGCAAGGTCAAGTTCCTTGTGATAGGGCATGATGAGGTGCGCTCTTTCGCTTAGAAATATTCTCCCTTCAACGTTTCCGCTGACCCTTTTTACAAATTCTATTTCGTTCAAAAGCCCGACGAGGTCAATCACCATTCCGTTTGCAAGAACACACTTTTTGTCAGGATGGAGAATTCCGGAAGGCAAAAGATGAAGGATATACTTGCTGTTTCCTACGACGACAGTGTGTCCCGCGTTGTTTCCGCCCTGATACCTGACTATGTAGTCAGCCTTTTCCGAAAGAATGTCAACGATTTTACCTTTGCCCTCATCTCCCCACTGTGTTCCCACGATAGCAAGAGTTGACATTCTTTCCTCCCGTTCTGGATTTCCGAGGTAGTATTCTAACAAGTTTTCAAGAAGTTGTGGTCTGCTTTTAGAGAATCTCCTCTCCGAAAAGATAGACGGGTTTTTCTTCTGTTCTTTCTTCGTTCGGATTTGTTTTGCAAGTTTTAAACACTTTATCTTATAATTTAGTATCCCCATTCGGGAGGATGTAATGAAGATTTGCATAATCGGTGCGGGGGTTGTTGGAAGTTTTCTTGCGAGAAAACTTTCTGCGGAAAACCATGACGTTGCGGTAATAGACATAGACAGGGAAAAACTTGAAGCCATCTCTTATTCAACCGATGTTGCTTGTTTCGGATGTAACGCCCTTGAGGTGAACTGTCTTAAAAACGTTAAGGACTTTGAGTTGTTCATAGTCGTAACGGACAGCGACGAAAAAAACATTGCCATTTCCCTGCTTTTGAAAGCACTTCTTGGGAAAGACAAAATCGTTTTGAGAACGAACAGCAAGGCATTTGCTTCTCCTCCCGTTAAAAAATTGCTCGGTTCAAACGTAGTTAACATTCTTTCCGAAACCATTCAGTCTGTTGTTTTGCAGGTAAAGTATCCGTTCGTGAAAAGTGCGGTGAGACTTGAAAGAGAAGGTATTTTGGTGTTTTCCTACGGGATAAAGACCGAGGATACCATTGCGGGCAAGCAGATTGCCGAACTTAAAGACTTGAGAGACAAGGTTGACTTCACGATAGTTGCGGTCAACAGGGAGGGAAAGGTCATCATCCCTGACGGTTCTACGTTCTTATATCCGGATGACCTTGTTTACGTTGCGGTTAAGGAGAGGGACGCTTTAAAGTTTGCGGAACTTTTCGGAATAAGCCAGAAACCGACGGAAACCGTTTTTGTTTTCGGAAGGTCAGAGTTTTCCGAGGAACTTTTAGCCAAGTTGAGCGACATGAACGTCAAGGTGAAGTTCTTTTCCCACCTTAGAAAAGATTGCGACGAAATTGCAGAAAAGTTTCCCGGAGTAAGCGTAATTTTCTCGGAGTTTACAGATTCCGAAACCCTCCTTCACGAAGGGATTGAAAATGCGGACCTTTCGGTTGTTATGAGCAAAGACGAGGAAGTGAACATCCTTACGGGAGTTCTCCTGAAGAAAATAGGCAGTAAAAGGGTATGCACGATAATAGAAAACCCCGAATACGAAAAAATTGCAGAATCCATAGGCATAGACAACGTAATAATCCCGAGAAAGTTGCTTGCTTCAAAGGTTTACAGGGAGATAAGTTTAAGAGGAGTGCTTGAACTTCTTGAGTTCGGCGGAATAGACATATTTGAACTTGAAGTTTCAAAGAAATTGGCCGGAAAGAGGGTTTACGAGATAAGAAAAGATTTAAAAGGTGTCGTTGCGTTCATCAGGAAGGAAAAAGAAATTAAAATTGCAAGAGGAAGCACCATTCTTGACGAAGGAGACGTTCTCATTTGCGTGAGGAGGAATGAACCTTAAAGCGGTAATAAGAACCACGAGTATTCTGCTATTTGTTCTTTCGCTGTTTTTCCTCATTCCGTTTTTCTACGGATTGGTTTTTGAACACAAGGTCTTCGTTTCTTTTCTCAAGCCGTTAATCCTTTCCCTGTCATTTCTTGCGCTCGGGCTTCAACTGAAAGGTGAACCGGAAATCAAAGAAGCGATACTTTCCGTCGTTCTCGTGTGGCTTTTGTTTCCCTTGCTGTCTTCCATTCCATACCTTGACATGGGAGCGGTAAAAAGCCTTGCGGACGCTTACTTTGAGTCTATGTCCGGATTTACCACTACGGGGGCTTCCGTAATTCCGAAGCCCGAAGAACTTGACAAAAGTTTACTCCTTTGGCGTTCAACAACCCACTGGATAGGGGGCATAGGTTTCGTGGTCTTTTCCCTTTCCGTAATGCCGGGAATCGGAGGAGTAAAACTCGTCAGGTTTGAATCGTCAAAGGTGGTTGAGGAAAAACTTCTTCCGAGGGTCAGGGAAATAGCAAGGGCAATGCTTTTTGTTTACTTGGGACTGACGATTTCTGAGATTTTGCTTTTGAAACTTGCGGGTATGTCTTTCTTTGATGCAGTTAATCACACGTTTGCCACGGTCGCAACGGGAGGATTTTCAACCAAGTCTCAAAGCATCGGCTACTTTAACTCTCCGGCAATTGAGTTGATAATAACGGCGTTTATGTATTTCGGAGCGTTTAACTTCATGAGTGTTTACAAGGCGATTTCTTCAAGGAAACCCCTTGAAATCTTAAAGCACACCGAAAACAAAGCGTTACTGATTTTCGGAGCGATTTCAACCATCATCGCTACGCTGATACTTTACGTTTCCCACACATACGGCAGTATCGTTGAATCGTTGAGATACGCAATTTTCCAAATTGCCACTGCAATAACGACCACCGGCTTTTCTTCCGTTGACTATTCCAACTGGCCGTCCGCAATTTTGATAATGATGATGATGCTTGCATTGCTCGGAGCTTCTTCCGGTTCAACGGGAGGGGGAATAAAGCAGTTCAGGTTGGTAATGATGCTTGAAAACATCGTTTACGAGTTGAAAAGAATGTCTCATCCGAGACTCGTTTACAAAATAAGCGTCGGAGGAAGGGTTTTTGACATTTCCTTCGTAAAGACCACTTGGGCTTTCGTTTCCGCTTACTTTTTCACTGCAGGGATTGTTGCTTTCGTTGTGGCAATTGCGGGTTACGACATTTTAACTTCCGTTTCTGCGTCAATAGCCTGCATAACGAGCCTCGGGCCGGGACTTGCAAAGGTAGGACCCGCAGGAAACTACCAGTTTTTCCCGGACTGGATAAAGTTCTTACTGTCTTTTGAAATGCTTGCCGGAAGGCTTGAGGTATTGACAGTCTTCACGGTTCTTTCTCCCTTCTTCTGGAAGGAGTAAGATGAAAGAATACTGGCTGACTGCGGAAATTTTGTTTGAAGCGGGGAAAAAGGGTAAGTGCCTAACTTATTCGGAGTTTGCAAGTATTTTGAACGAAAAACTCGGAAGAAAAGTCATTCCGGAAAGGGGCAGAGGACTTTTAAAAACCGCAAAGTATTTACAGCAGGTTTGCAGGTATTATTACACTTGGTTTAACGTCCTGCCGGGTTCTGTGGTGGTTTCAAAGAAGGGACTGCCCGGCAAAGGTTATTTTGGTCTTTTGAGAAAGTTAAAAGTAAACACACCTTGGGAGTTTAACCTTCAGCGGTTTTTAAGGTTTTGTAGTCTTCTTGAGTGCAAGAGGTAAGAAGTTTCGTTCTTTCTTTCAGGAAATAATCTATGGTTTCAACCCTGATTTTGATTGAACCGGAAGGTTTGTTTTCGTCTATTTCGTGGAAGGTGAAGTAAGGAGTTCCTGACTTTTCAAGTATTTCTTCAACGACCGAGTATATCGGTGCGTCGTGTCCGCACCTGAAAGATGACATGTCAAGAACCGCAAGGTTTTTGTGAAGCGAAGCATACAAGGCTCCCCAAACTTTCCTGTTGGTGTTTTCGCTGTAAGATTTTTTCCATACGTCGCTGATTTTGAAAGGACTTCTGTTTTTAAAGATTCTGGAAATGTAGTCTTCGTCCGTCGGCAAACTTTCTATGGTGAGAATCGGATATCCGAGTTTTTGTAGTTCTTCCGTTATTCCGTGATTCACTCCGGGGTCGTTGTGGTAGGGTCTTGCAAGAACGAGTATTGCAAATCTTCCCTCTCTTTCAACTTCTTCAAGGACTTCTCTGCCGAGTTTTTCAATCTTTTTCTTGTATTCCTCAAGACAGGAAAATCCTTCTTTTACGGCAAGTTTGTTTTCCTTCCTTGAAATTCCGAGGATTTTTTTGAAAGCGTTGAAAAGTTCGTATTCCAAAAGTTCTTCGTCGTTAAAGTGAAGAACGGGGTCAACAAATAAGATTCCCTTTTTCTCAAAAACGTCTTCCTCCTTCGTCAAGACCGCTTTAACGGAAATCGGAGTTCCCGTAACCGTCGGGCAAGCGTGGGAGTGTTCCGTGTCTTCAAACATCGTCTTTAGAGTGGCAATCTTCGGAAAGAAAATTACGTCAACTTCTTTCTTCAGCAGGTTTCTCACATGGGCAATTGCAAGTTTACTCGGAAAACAAGGGTCTATCGCTCCGCCAATCATTTCTTCCATTACGAGTTTTTCGGTCGTAAAGTCCGAAAAAACGATGTTCTTAACGCCGAGATATCCGAAATATCCCACAAAGAAGGGAGTTAAAGCGTAGAAGTTTAAAACTCTCGGAATTCCGATTCTGGTTTCCCTTTTTGAAGGATATTTTTTAAGCGGTTTGAGGGAGAAAACTTCTCTTGAAGCAATTTCCTGAAGGTTCGGATACTTTTTCTTTATCTCCGCAATCTTTTTGCTCAACTTAACCGCCTCTTCGGAACTTACCGCCCTTCCCCTTTCGCACGGTGCCATAATGTAAAGTTTTTTCTTTCCGGAAGTTCTCGCATAAACGAACGTTCTCAAGCACCTGTTGGGGCAAAAAGAACATCTCGTTGAAGCATCGCTTTTAACCTCAAATTCAAGGTTGGCAATGGTTTCAAGTCCCGGAAAGTTGGTCTTTCCGTCGTATCTCCTCATGGCTTCTACTGCAGACCCGAACGCTCCCGCCTCCCCCGTAATCGGATGAACGTAGATTTCTGCATCCTCTACCCGTTCTTTTATGAAGTCATACTGGGCTTTTACCACAGCAAGGTTTTTTTGAGTTCCGCCTTGAAGGAGAAAGACCTTTCCGAGCCTTCGCAAGTTAGGTTCTTTCACAACATACAGCCAAACGTTTTTGGGCAAGACTTTTGCAAGTCCCGCCATTATTTCGTGGGGTTGCCATCCAAGACGCTGAAAGTTAACAATGTCCTGTTCTAAAAAGACAGCACAGCCGAAGTTGAACTTCGGAGCGTATTCCGCTTTAAAAGCAACGTCCGCAAATTCTTCAATCCTGTATCCGAACTTCTCTGCGGTTGACTGAAGGAAGTATCCGTTTCCCGCAGAACATTGGGTATTCAGTCTGAAGTCTTTTACCTCGTTGTTTTTCAACATTATGACTTTTATGTCCTGCCCTCCGACATCAACGATTACGTCTATGTTTTTGAAAAAGTGCCTTCCTGCAATGGTGTGGGCTACCGTTTCAACTATTGAAACGTCCGCAGAAATCGTTTCTTTAAGCATTTCCTTTGCGTATCCCGTAACGCCGACAGACAACACGTTTACCTTCAGGTTTTTCTTTTTCAGTTTTTCAAGAAGTTCCCTTGCAAGTTTTTTGACATCTTCAAGGGGATTTCCGGAAGAAAGGGTGTAAGCGGTTTCTATGACATTTGCTTCTGTATCTATCAGGACCATCTTCGTTGATGTTGAACCGCCGTCAATTCCGAGAAAAGCGTCAACCGTGGTGTCCGAATACTCCTTGACCGGGGGTTTCGGAGTGAACCTCTTTTTGAACTCTTCAAGGTCTTCTCCGGGTTTTAATAGCCCTCTTTCTCCGGAGAGTTTTTTAATGTAAAAGATTTTCTTTGAAACCTCTTCCAGTGCGGAAATTCCTCTGTAAGGACTTTCTTCAAACTTGCTCATAAGGGCACTTCCGATTGCAGCAAACAGGTGGGAATTTTCGGGAAGAACTACGCTGTTTTCGTCGTAAGGAATGCCTTTTTCTTCCCATATTCTTTTAAGGTGGTGTTTCCAGCATTCTACGAGCCCTTTAAAGTAAGTGTTCGGACCGCCGAGTAAAAGGACTTTCGGTCTTAGCGTGTAGCCCCTTGTCAAAACAGCAAGGTTTTGAATTACTATTGCGTTAAACAAGGACATTAAAATTTCATCAACGGGAATTCCCGCCTTTTGAAGACTGTTAACATCGGTTTCCGCAAAGACTCCGCACTTTGCAGCAACCGGGTGAATCCGCGAAGGGTCAAATCCTACCTGCCTTGCTTCATCTTCGGGTATTCCCAACTTTCTGACTATCCTGTCAAGGGTTGCTCCCGTTCCTCCGGCGCACTTGTCGTTCATGGTGGAAATCTTCTTTCCCTTTATCCAGAAAATCATCTTGGCATCTTGTCCTCCGAGTTCAACAACGGAGGAAACGTCTTCAAAAAATTCTTCAACTGCAAGGGCTGTAGCGTTTACCTCTTGAACGAACCTGACTTTGAGGAAACTTGCTATGTCCCCTCCTCCGCTACCCGTAAGAAAAAGGTGAAAGTTCCTCCCCGCAATTTCTTCAAACTTCTTTAAGAGTTTTAAAACCTTTTCAAGTTGGCGGGCTTCGTGCCTTTCGTAAGAACTGAAAACTATGCGGTTTTCTTCATCAAGAAGAACACCCTTAACCGTGGTAGAGCCGACATCTATGCCTGCCTTAAACATGGAAACTCTTTTACGAAGAGATTACTTTTCTCCTCATTCTTTCCTTAAACTCTTTCAACTTTTTCCTCAGAACGGGATTGGAAACTGCAAGTATTTGAACCGCAAATATCCCTGCATTTTTACTGCCCGCTTTTCCGACGGTAAAGGTTGCAACTGGAACACCCGAGGGCATTTGAACTATTGAAAGAAGAGAATCAAAGCCGGATAGTGGAGAAGTGTCCAAGGGAACTCCGAGAACGGGCAAAGTGGTTTTTGACGCTATTACTCCCGGAAGGTGGGCGGAATACCCCGCACAGGCTATTATTACCGCATACTTTCTTTCTGCTTCCTCTGCAAATTTTGCAACTTCGTCAGGAGTCCTGTGAGCGGAAAGGATTTTTACATC
Organism: uncultured bacterium; assembly: GCA_964654625.1. Classification (GTDB taxonomy): domain Bacteria; phylum Aquificota; class Aquificia; order Desulfurobacteriales; family Desulfurobacteriaceae; genus CAZZKT01. The sequence goes on along the minus strand of CAZZKT010000008.1, from coordinate 10,680 downwards.
GTAAGGAACTCCGAATTCCTCAAGAACTTCCATGCAGGGCTTAACCAGTTCAACATCGCTCTTACTCCCCATAACGATGGCAACCTTCTTCATCTTTTCACCTCCCTGCACCGGATATTGTTGTCATAATCCACGGTGCAGATTTTAAACCTTTCGGGACACTCCGGAATTTCAAAATAAATGCTTTCTGGAGGAACAATCTTCTTTTTACCTTCAACGAAAACTTCGTAGTGCTTCAGGTCTTTACTTCCGCTCGGTTCAAAAACCACCAGACATTTTTTTCCGAGTTCAAAAATCCTTATGTCTTTCGGAAGTTCGGGGGGATAAATGTCCTCCGGTTTTAACTTCAATAACTCGGAACACTTGCCCTTAACCATCCCGTTTGAATACCTGAAACAGTAAGAGTAAACGACTCCGTTTTTGACGTCTTTGTCTGTCCAATGGTGGGTTTTTACCACTTTGTAAGGCTTGATGAAAGGTTTTGACTGATTCTTAAAGACTTCAATCTCGTAAGGAACTTCGGGAAAGTAGAACTCGTTGAATTTGTTTCCGCTTTTGCCGTAAACTACGGGAACTTCCTTAAGGGGTTCTTTTCCCTCAAAGCACACGGGGTCCGTCCAAGCACTCTTTTTATTGCGATAAACCGCTCTTACCATATAACACCTTCTTTCTCCCTCGTGAATTTCTTTGTCCTCAAAGAAGTTTGAACGGACCAAAAACTTTTCTTTTCCTACTTTGACTTCATACAAAACCTTGCCCGGTTCCGGGATTTTCCTTCCGTCGTCAAAGGTTTTGACTTCGTCCCAAAAGACAATCGGAGAGTTAAAAACCTGAATTACGCTTGCGTTGGAAGGAGTTGAGGGAGTTTTGCTAAAGGGAGGAAGAGGGTCCCCCCTGTTCCCGCAAACTGCAAATGAAAACAGCAACGGCAAAGCAAGGAAGAAAAATTTTTTCAAAGTCTGTTTCCGAATCGGTTTTAGTCTATTATTTCAAGAACCGCTTTCTTACCGGCTCTTGCAGAAACGGCGGTAATCAAAGTTCTCAACGCTTTTGCGGTTCTCCCCTGCTTTCCTATGACCTTGCCGAGGTCTTTAGTGTCAACCTTTAACTCAACAACGACCGTTCTTTCCCCTTCGGTCTCAACGACTTTAACCGCATCCGGATTGTCAACGAGTTTTTTAACAACGCACTCAACCATTTCCTTAACCACTGACATTGTTAACCTCCTGTTGTTTAATCGCTAATCTGTATAAAGCCTTTACCCTGTCGGTCATTTCCGCTCCTTTGGAAAGCCACTCCTTAACTCCTTCAATGTCAAGTTTCAACTCTTTTGACTTGGGATTGTAAGTTCCCAAAAAGTCCAGCGCTCTCCCGTCCCTTTTCCTGCGGGCATCCATCACCACGATTCTGTAAACGGGCAGTTTCTTCCTTCCCATCCTCATGAGTCTAATTCTTACCAAGGCTACCTCCTTCGGTTTGTTTTTTGCGGAAAAATTTTATTCCAGAAGACGGATTAATCAAGTATTCAACCTCGTTTTCGTGAAGTTCTCTGAGTTCGGGTGTTTCCCTGTCAACGGTTTTGGGATTCACAGCAAAGAAGTATTTTACCAGCAATCGGTTGTGTTCTTCCTTTAAGCGTTGAATGTCCTTTAAGACCTTCGTTATCTTTGCTTTTTCGTGGGTGCACTTTGCTCTTATGTTGGCTATTTCAAATCCCACCGCACCTGCGATGACCACCGAAAGTCCGTAGAGTAAGTAGCACAACTTTCCGCTCAAGATTCCTCTCCGAAAGGTTGTCAAGTTTAATTTTACGAAAAACGGAAATAAAAGAGTAAAATATTTGCACGTTGGAAAAGCGGTTTTTGAGTTTAAGACAGATTGTGATAAAATAACCGCCAGCACTTGGAGTCCAATTCTTTCCGAGGTGGGAAGATGAGGGTCTTAATTATCGGCTCTGGAGGAAGGGAGCATGCCCTTGCGTGGAAGATTGCCCAAAGTGATGAGGTAGAAAAAATCTACGCAATCCCAGGGAACCCGGGAATTTCGGAAATTGGCGAGTGCGTTAATATTCAGGTTTCCGACATAAAGAAAATCGTTGAGTTTGCCAAAGATAAAGGGATTGACCTGACGGTTGTTGGGCCGGAAGCTCCCCTTGTTGCCGGAATAAAAGATGCCTTTGAAGAAGCAGGACTTAATCTGTTCGGTCCGGATAAGTCCTCTGCAAAACTTGAAGGCAGTAAGTCCTTTGCAAAAACATTGATGAAAGAACTCGGCGTTCCTACCGCAGAGTTTGAAGTTTTTGAAGACCCTGAAGAGGCAAAAGAATTCGTGAAAAAAGCGGGCGTTCCGATTGTCATAAAGGCGGACGGACTTGCGGGTGGAAAGGGAGTTGTTGTTGCAAAGACTTACGAGGAGGCTTTCAACGCAATTGACAGAATAATGGTTGAAAGGGTCTTCGGAGATTCCGGAAAGAAGGTTGTCATTGAAGAGTTCTTGGAAGGGGAAGAGGCTTCTTACATGGTTATTTCCGACGGTGAAAAGTATGTTCCGCTTGCTACTTCCAAAGACCACAAACAGGTTTTTGACGGCAACAAAGGACCAAACACCGGAGGAATGGGAGCATACTCTCCGTCCACCGCAATAACTCCGCAAATTGAAAGGGAAATACGGGAAAAGATAATAGGCAGGATACTGGAAGGAATGAAGAAAAAAGGACTGACCTTTACCGGAGTGCTTTATGCGGGTTTGATGCTGACCAAAGAGGGACCGAAAGTTCTTGAGTTTAACGTGAGGTTCGGAGACCCGGAAGTTCAGGCAATTCTCCGGAGACTCAAATCCGACCTTGCCCAGGTTCTTTATTCGGTTGCCGTCGGAAAAGGTGTGAAAGATTTGGAGTGGAAGGAAGAAGCAAGCGTTTGTGTTGTTCTTGCTTCCAAAGGATATCCGGGAAAGTATGAAACGGGCAAGGAAATAACGGGACTCAACGAAAAGTTTGACGAGGATGTAGTGATATTCCACGCCGGCACCAAAAAAGTCGGAGACAAAATCCTTACCGCCGGAGGAAGGGTCTTAAACGTTACCGCAATCGGCAAAAGTCTTGAGGAAGCAAGAACCAAAGTTTACGAGAGCATAAAGAAAATACACTTTGAAGGTATGCACTACCGCAAGGACATAGGAATTATTCCCAAGTCTTGATGACTTTTTTTAGATAAACTTCGGAAGCAAGAAAACCAGCGGACTTGTAAAGATTCAATACGTCAAGGTTGAATTGAAGGAGTGCGTTAAGATAAGAAATTAACCCTTCTTCGTAAGTTTTCTTTGCCTGAAGAAGTGCAGTGATGTCCGAAACCTCAAGTTTGTATTCGTTTAAAGTCCTTTCGTATGCCCTTTTTGCGTAGTTTACAAACTCTTTTTTACTTTTCAAAACCTCTTTATCTTTCTTTATTGCAAGGATTGCGTTGAGTATTTCTTTTTTAACGAGGTTCTTCTTTGCTTTGAGTTCCTGTAGTTTTGCCTCAACGGAACTGCTTACCGCTTTAACTTCTTGTGCTGTTTTTCCGCTGTCAAAAAACGGAAAGGAAAGAACCGCAGAAAGGGTGTATTGCTCCTGGTCCGGTAAAAACTCGTAGTCGTCCTTTTCCGCACTTGCTTTAAGGGTAAACTGTGGAGAAAGAGACCTTTTAACCTCTTTGACCCTTCGCTTTTCTTCCTTAACCAAAAGTTCGGTGTAAACAACTTCCGGTCTCAACTCTTCCGCAAGTAGCATTAACTTCCTTTCTTTCGGCACTTCAAACGTCTCAAGTAGTCTTACTTCCGGATTAAAGTCCTTGAGGGCGAAGTTTGTTTTTTCAAGAAGTTCGTTTTTTATCTTTTCTTTTTCAAACTTTGCTTTTTCAAGTTCAGCCTTTGCATCTTCAAGTTCCGCTTTTGCTTTTAAGACATCAGAAAGCAAAACCAACTGATTTTCATACTTTTCTTTTGCGGTTTTGTATATTTCCTCGCTGTTTTTTAAAAATTCTTCCCTCACCTTGATGATTTCCTCTGCAACTTTTAACTTCAAAAGACCTTCAAGAGCGGACTTATACACCTCCATTCTTGTCTGATTTAGCAATGCTTTTGCCTGTTCTACTTTAATTTCGTATCTTTTAATCCTTTCGGAACGCTGAGGGTTAACGAGATTTGAACTTATGGAAATGCCGTAGGAATACTCTTGCTGAAAAATTTTGTGGTATGGAGCGTAGTAGGGATAAAACTCAACAGCCTTCAAGTTGAGTTCAAATTTCGGCAAAAAGTCTCTCTCAAGGGAACCGAGGAGTTTCTTCGCTTTGAGAACTTCCTTCTTTTTTGCGGTTATCTCCGGAGAGTTCTTTTCAACAATGCTTAAAAGTCGGGAAGGGGAAACAGCCCAGCCCTTTACACTAAGAAGCAACAAGATTCCTAAGGTAATCCAGCCAATCTTCAAGGCCTTCTCCCGTCTTTGCGGAAACTTCAAAAACTTTCAGGGCGGGATTAATGGAAAGGGCTTCCTTTTTAACCTTTTCAACGTCAAAGTCAAAGTAAGGTAAAAGGTCAATCTTTGTTATCAAGAAGACTTGGGAAGTTTTGAACGCTTTTGGATACTTTGCGGGTTTGTCATCACCTTCGGGGACAGAAACAAGAACAACTCTTACCGTTTCTCCCAAGTAAAAAGACGCAGGACAGACCAAGTTGCCGACATTTTCTATGAAGAGAAGGCGGGGAAGTTTTCCTCCGTTTGCGTGTTCAAGGGCATGAATTCCTTTGTGAACGAGGGATGCTTCAAGGTGGCACGCTCCTCCGGTGGTCAGTTGAATCGCCGGAACTCCCTTCTTCCTGATTCTTTCTGCATCTCTTTCCGTTTCAATGTCTCCCTCAAGAACTCCTATGTCAACGAAGTCTTTGAGTGCGTCAATGGTCTTTTCAAGAAGGGTGGTTTTCCCGGAACCGGGAGAACTTATGAGGTTTATTGCTATCGTTCCGCTCTTTTCAAAGTGCCTTTTGTTGGAATTTGCAATCCTTTCGTTCTCTTCCAACAAACTCTTTTTAACTTCAACGGTTTTCGTTTCTCTCACCACGGTAGGATTTCCGCATCCGCAGGTATCACACATCTCTAACCTCCGCTAAACTTCCAGTTCTACGCTAACAACTTCCATTTCTTCACCGCTTAAAAGTTCAAGTTCCACGGAACCACAAGAAGGACACTCTGGTAAATATACGGTTTCTGCTTCAAATTCGCAATTGCAGTTCTTGCACCTGTATTTAACCGGCACTTCTTCAACGAGAAGTTTGGTGTTTTTCAACTTCTTACTCGCCTCTTCCTTCATGGCATTAAAAGCAAAAATGAAAGAATCCACCACCACTCCGGAAAGTTTGCCTATTCTCATTTTTATTTCCAAAACCCTTTTTGCCTTTTCCCTTTCCGCAACTTCAAGAACCGAATTAATCAAACTCATTGCCAAGGAAGCCTCGTGCATTACTCCTCCATCACCTTTAACACTTCCTCAAGGATTTCCCACACCTTTTTCGCTTCCTCTTCGTCAATCTTTTCTATTGCGTTGCCAACGTGAACCATTACGTAATCTCCGACTTTCACCTCGTCTTCCGGCAACAGCATTAAACTTATCTGTCTCTTGACACCCTTTGCTTCCGCAACAGCCATCGGGTAATTTATTTCAACAACCTTCATCGGAACACCAACGCACATGATTCCCCCTCAAAAAGTTCTTGAAACGACAAAGTCAGCAACTTTCAGCAATGCAGTTTTGTAAGAAGATTCGGGAACTTCAGAAAGACATTCCTTTGCCCTTTTAACAAACGTTTTTGCAACTTCAAGGCTTTCCTCTACCCCTCCCTTGCTTAAAACGAACTCCTTAACGAGTTCAACATCCTTTTCGGAAGGTTCTTTTTTCAAAAACACCGAAGAAATGTTTCTCTTTTCCTCCTCGTTCGCCTTACGCAGAGCAAGAATCAACGGATAGGTCACCTTTCCTTCCCTTATGTCCTTTCCGGTGGGCTTTCCCGTGGACTCTTGAGAAAGGGCATAGTCAAAAACGTCGTCAACGATTTGGAAAGCGTATCCTACGTAAAGTCCAAAATCCTTTAAAGAATTTCTCAATTTTTCTTCCGCATTTCCGAGGATTGCTCCAACCTCACAGCAGGTTGAAATCAGCGAAGCGGTTTTCCGGTAGATGATTTGAAAGTAAGTATCTTCGTCAAGTTCAATGTCTCCGATTCTTTCAAGTTGAAGGAGTTCTCCCTCCGCCATGTCCTGAACGGTTTTTGAAGCAACTTTCAGAACTTCGCTTCCTCCGTAGTTGGCAAGAACATAAATCGCCTTTGCAAACAGGTAGTCTCCAACAAGAACCGCAACATCACTTCCGAAAACGCTGTTCAAAGAACGCTTTCCTCTCCTGTAGTTGGCACCGTCAACGATGTCGTCGTGAACGAGCGTTGCGGTGTGCATGTATTCCATTACGGTGGCAACGGGAATAAGTTTTTCGTCTTCCGCACCGCTAATCCTGCCCGATATGACCGTAAGTCCCGGTCTTATCTTTTTCCCTCCACTCTTTACCACATAACCTCCTGCTTCAAGGAGAAGGGAAACGGAAGAGTCTATCAGCGAGTTGGAATACTCTTCCACAGCAAGGAGTTCCTTTTCAATGACTTTAAAAGGCTCAAAAATCTTCACGTTTTACCCCTTCAAGTTTCTGCTTCCAGGTTTTTCAATGGGAATCTTCTGCTTGCACAAAGGACAAACTTCCGGAGTGTATGCCGGAACGTTAAGACTCCAAAGGGTAAAGAACGGGACTCCGAAGTTTACTTTACCGGCGCTTCTGTCAACGATGCTTGCGGTAGCAACTATTATTCCTCCTCTTTCTTTAACGATTTCCATCGTTTCCCTTAAAGAACCTCCCGTTGTGATTACGTCCTCAACCACGATAACTTTTTCTCCCTCTCTTATTTCAAAGCCCCGCCTGAGAGTCAAATTCCCGTTTACCCTTTCCGCAAATATCCCGCGAACTCCGAGTTGCCTTGCAAGTTCGTAAGAAACGATAACTCCTCCGAGGGCTGGTGCTATTACAACTTCACAGTTTATGTCCGCTTCTTCAATCCTTCTTGCGAGTTCTTTGCAAAGGAGTTCTCCGTATTCGGGATACTGAAAGACCCTTGCACACTGTAGATAATAGGGACTGTGAAGCCCGCTTGAAAGAAGAAAGTGACCCTCCAAAAAAGCGTTCGTTTTAAGGAAAATTTCCTTTATCTCGTCTTCCGTAAGCATCTTTTTCCTCCTACATTTTTCTGAACTTTTGATGCCTCTGAGCCACAAGTTCTTCGGGGGATAACCGTTTGAGTTCTTCAAGGTGTTTCTTCACATACTTTCTGAAGTTTTCAAAGGTGGTCTCCCAGTCCCTGTGAGCCCCTTCAACGGGTTCCGGAATAATTTCGTCAATAATTCCAAGTTCTAAAAGGTCTTTTGCGGTGAGTTTTAAAGCGGATGCCGCTTCCTTTACCTTGTCTTGAGACTGCCACAATATTGCGGAACAACCTTCCGGAGAGATTACCGAAAACACGGCATTTTCAAGCATCAAAAGTCTATTCGCAACGCATATCGCAAGGGCCCCTCCGGAACCTCCTTCTCCGATTACGACGCTTACAACGGGAACCTTTAACCCTGCCATCGTGAAAAGACTGTAAGCAATGGCTTCGGACTGTCCGTGCTCTTCCGCATCTATCCCCGGAAACGCTCCCGGAGTGTCCACCAGAGTAATTATTGGTTTTCCGAACTTTTCCGCAAGTTTCATTACCCTTACTGCCTTTCTGTAGTCTTCAGGAACCGGCATTCCGAAGTTCCTTTCCATCTTTTCTTTAGTATCCCTTCCTTTCTCCTGTGCAACAATGCAGACCGGCTCTCCTTCAAACTTTGCAAATCCCGTTATTATGGCTTTTCCGTCTCCGCAGTGCCTGTCTCCGTGAAGTTCAACAAAGTCTTCAAACACGTTTTTTATGAAATCTATGCTGTGGGGCCTGTTGGGATGCCTGGCTAATTGAACTTTGTCCCAAGGGGTTAACGATTCGTAGAATTCCTTTATCTTGCTTTTGAACTTTTCCTCAATTTCCGCTATTACTCGTTCGTCAAACCTTTTGCTCTTTTTGAGTTCTTCAATCTTTTTCCTTAACCTGTCAACCTGCTTCTCAAATTCAAATACGCTGTTCATTTTCTCTTCTCCGAAAGTGCTGTTGCTATAATTGTAAACAAACTGAAAAGATAGGCAAATCCGGGAGGTGCGATGAGGTTTAAAGTTAAAGTCCCGGCGTCCACAAGCAACCTCGGGGCAGGTTTTGACGCCCTCGGAGTGGCTTTAGAACTTTATAACATCTTTGAGGTTGAAACGAGTAGCGACTACGAGATTGAGGTCACCGGAGAATCTTCGGAACACATCTCCAAGGACCCCTCTTCCAACCTTTTCATGAAGGTTTACAGAAAAACGATTGCTTACCTCGGACACGAAGAAACTCCCATTAAGGTTCGCATAAAGAATTCCGTTCCTGTCGGAAGGGGTCTCGGAAGTTCCGCAACTGCCATCGTTGCCGGGATATTGAGTGCGTTCAAAGTTTCGGGAAAGGAAGTTTCCCAAGAATCATTCATGGACGTTGCCCTGGAGTTTGAATCCCATCCCGACAACATAGTTCCTTCTTTTGTAGGCGGACTTGTGGTTTGTGCCACAAACGGAGAGGTTAAGTTCCTCAAACTCAACTGGCCAGAAGACTTAAAGTTCGTAATCGTTTCTCCGGAAATCGTTATCCCTACGGAAAAAGCAAGGGCTGTTTTGCCCGAAAGTTACAGTTTAAAGGACGTGGTATTCAACGTTCAAAGAACTGCCCTGTTCGTGGGGGCCTTGTTGAGCGGGCGCTACGAACTTTTGAAGGAAGCGGTAAGAGACAGAATCCATCAGCCTTACAGGAGCGAACTGATTCCCGGTTTCTGGGAAGCAATAACGGAAGGATACAAAGCGGGAGCGTTAAGCGTTTTCCTGTCTGGTGCTGGCAGTTGCATAGGTGCAATAGTGAAGGACAACGGAGAACTCGTCGGAAACGCCATAAAAAGCGTTTTTGAAGCAATGGGTGTGGATGCCAAATTCTTCATTCTGGGAGTTGATAAAAACGGTGCGGTCTTGGAGACATAATCGCTTCCCCGAAATTTTCCGAAGTTAAACCTTATCCTTCTTAAACTTTCTAAAGGATTTCCCCCTATTTCCGACTTGATAGAATGAAACCTGCATCAGCCACCTTGCGGGAGGAACGGAATGGAAAGAGTGTTGTGGGAGAAGTGTCTTGACGAAATCAAAAAACACGTTAGAAACTATGTTTTTGAAACATGGTTCGGAGAACTTACGTTTCTGAAACTTTCGGGAAACACTCTCAAACTTCTTGCAAAGGACAAGGTGGTAAAGGAGTATGTAGAAAAGCACTACCTACCCCTTATAAAGGAAACTGCATCAAAGCATTTCGGTAGATACCTTGACGTTGAAATAACCGTAAAGGGAGAAAACAAAAAGCCCGTTCAATTGGAACTGAACTTAACATCTCCTTCCGGAAAGACCACAGAGATTCCCTCAAACCTGAACCCCAAATACACTTTTGAAAACTTCGTTGTGGGTTCAAGCAACCAGTTTGCTCACGCGGTAGCGGTTGCGGTTGCGGAAAATCCGGGCAGAGCCTACAATCCCCTTTTCATCTACGGAGGAGTCGGACTCGGAAAAACCCACCTTATGCAGGCAATCGGAAACTTCATAAAACAAAACATGCAAAGTAAGACTGTTGTTTACATAACCACCGAAAACTTTATGAACGAACTGATTGACGCTTTAAGAAACGACAGGATGAGCGAGTTCAGGGAAAAATACAGAACGGTTGACGTTCTTCTTGTGGACGACATCCAGTTCATAAGCGGAAAAGACAGAACCCAGATTGAATTTTTCCACACGTTTAACGCCCTTTACGACGCCGGAAAGCAAATCGTTCTAACGAGCGACCGACCTCCAAAAGACATTCCGATGCTAACGGACAGGCTCAGAAGCAGGTTTGAGTGGGGCATAATAGCGGACATTCAACCGCCGGACTTTGAAACGAGAATGGCAATTTTGAGGAAAAAAGCGGAAATAGAAGGAATAGAGGTGAGCGACGACATTTTAAGGTTGATTGCTTCCGCCATTCGTTCAAACATTCGCCAACTTGAGGGAGCACTGTTGAAAATAAAGGCTCTGGCTAACTTGGAAGGAAGAGAAATTGACGAAGACCTTGTAAAGACGGTTCTCGGAATTGAACCGACTTTTGGCCAAGAAAGTTCTTCTGTAAATGTTGAGAGAATAAAATCTGTTGTGTGCGAAGCGTTTGGAGTATCCGTTGAACAGTTAAACGGTAATTCCCGAAAAAAGCAAATAGCCCTTGCAAGGCAGGTAGCAATGTATCTTGCGAGAAAACTCGGAGGACTGTCTTTACCGAAGATAGCATCTGCGTTTAACAGAAACGACCACACGACGGTTCTTCACGCAGTATCCAAAATAGAAGAAGTCAGAAAAACGGACGAAGAACTTGACAACCTAATCCTTTCAATTGAGGAAAAACTGAAAAAGAGCGGATTTTCAACCGGAAAGGGTTAAT
>CAZZKT010000007.1:0-25260 GCA_964654625.1 uncultured bacterium | reverse complement strand
AATCTGTGCGGCTCACCCGCTGGCATCGGGCGGGCAACCCTCAAGCGCCAGCCTACTTAGCCTTGCTCCGGGAGGGGGTTACCGTGCCTCCTTCCCTTACGGGAAGGAGCGGTGGTCTCTTACACCACCTTTTCACCCTTGCCACCTTGTAGGTGGCGGTTTGTTTTCTGTGGCCCTTTCCGCAGGGTCACCCCTGCCCGGCTTAACGCCGGCTCCCTGCCCTGTGGAGCCCGGACTTTCCTCCCGGGGAATAAATCCCCGAGCGACCCCTCACCCTGCTCTGTCCTAACAAATAATATAATAACCCTACCCAATTTTTGCGGGAGGTAGAGTGAATGGAAGAAAAATACGACGCATCCGCAATAAAGGTGCTTGAAGGACTTGAAGCGGTTAGAAAAAGACCGGGAATGTATATAGGAGACACGGGTTCTTACGGCTTGCACCATCTCGTTTTTGAAGTTGTTGACAACAGCGTTGATGAAGCCCTTGCGGGTTATTGCACGGAAATAACGGTAATCATCCACGAAGACAACTCAATTACGGTCATTGACAACGGAAGGGGAATTCCCGTTGACATTCATCCGGAATACAAAAAACCCGCTGCAGAAATCGTGATGACCACTTTGCACGCCGGAGGGAAGTTTGAAAAGAAAGCCTACAAATATTCTGGAGGATTGCACGGAGTCGGTGTTTCTGTTGTAAATGCTCTTTCGGAATGGTTAAAACTGGAAATCCACAGGGAAGGAAAGGTTTACAAGCAGGTGTATAAAAGAGGAAAGCCCGCTACTGCGTTTTCCTGTGTTGGAGAGAGCAAAAAGAGGGGAACAATCATAACCTTTAAACCGGACCCGAAAATCTTTGAAACGACCGAGTTCAGTTGGGACATTTTGGCTACAAGGCTTCGCGAACTTGCATTTCTAAACAAAGGATTAAAGATAACCCTCGTTGACGAAAGAACCGACCCTCCGAAAGTTGAAACGTTCTTTTACGAAGGAGGAATCGTTGAATTTGTCAAAAAGGTAAACGAAAACAAAGACCCTCTTTTCAAAGAACCCATATACATTTACGGCGAAAGGGACGAAATAATCGTTGAAACTGCCCTCCAATACAACTCAACCTACACCGAACAGGTTTTTACCTTCGCAAACAACATTCACACAAGAGAAGGAGGAACGCACCTTTCTGGCTTTAGAACCGCTCTGACGAAGGTTATTGTCAGGTTCATAGAGGAAAACAACTTGCTTCCGAAGGGAACGAAGTTAACAATCACGGGAGACGATGTAAGGGAAGGGCTCGTTGCGGTAGTTTCCGTAAAAGTTCCGAATCCGCAGTTTGAAGGTCAGACGAAGTCAAAACTCGGAAACTCCGAAGTGAAGTCTGTCGTTTTTTCCGTGGTTTACGAGAAACTGTGGGACTACTTGAGGGAATATCCGGAAATCGGCAGAAAAATTGCGGAAAAAGTAATAACTTCCGCAAGGGCAAGAGAGGCTGCAAGAAAGGCACGGGAACTCGCAAGGAGAAAAACCGCCCTTGAGGACCATTCGCTTCCCGGAAAACTTGCGGATTGTTCGGAAAGAAACCCTGACAAAACCGAACTTTTTATCGTTGAAGGAGATTCCGCAGGAGGAAGTGCAAAACAGGGAAGGGACAGAAGGTTTCAAGCAATACTTCCTTTGAAGGGTAAAATAATCAACGTTGAAAAGGCAAGGATAGAAAAAGTCCTTTCAAACGATGAAATTAAAGCGATAATAACGGCACTCGGAACCGGAGTCGGTGCAAACTTTGACATAAAGAAGTTAAGATACGGAAAAATAATCATAATGACCGATGCGGACGTTGACGGTGCCCACATAAGAACGCTTCTTTTAACCTTTTTCTTCAGACAATTCCCGGAAATCGTTGAAAACGGACACCTTTACATAGCCCAACCGCCCCTCTACAAAGTGAAAAGAGGGAAAAAAGAATCCTACATTAAAACCGAAGAGGAACTTGAACTTGCCCTTATGGAGTTTGCGGTAGAATCGGTAAAACTCCTGAACAAAAAGGGAGAAGAACTGTCTAAAAACGAAGCGAAAGAAATTGCAAAGAACTTACTTTCTTTCGTTAAAATCCTTGAAATTCTGACAAGAAAAAGGGACAAAAGAATAGTTGATGCAGTCATTACTTTAAAACCTGAAGCAGAAGACTTCACAAGTAGAGAAAAAGTTGAAGAAATTGCTCAAAAAGTTGTTGAAACTGTGAAAGCACCGGTTGAATACAGAATTGAAAAACACCCCGAACACGGTTCTTACTTTATCGTTTTTACCGTAAAAGACGAAAAACACACTCAGAAAATCTCCGTGATAGGTGAAGATTTCGTAATGCTTGAACTTTTCAACAAGGCAAAAGAACTAAAGTCAAAACTCATCGGCACCCTCGGAGAAAATCCCGCAGTTCTTTCCGGAAAGGAAAAGAGGACTTTTCAGGGACTTGAAGAACTCTATAATTTTCTTATAGAAAAGGGACGGGAAGGGACATACATTCAAAGATACAAGGGACTCGGAGAAATGAACCCCGACCAACTTTGGGAAACCACGATGAATCCGGAAAACAGAACTCTCCTAAAGGTTTCCGTGGAAGACGCAGTCAGAGCGGATGAGATTTTCACGATTTTAATGGGAGACAAGGTTGAACCGAGGAGAGAGTTCATCCAAAGGTATGCCAAAGAGGTAAGAAATCTTGATATTTAGCGAACTGCTTTTTGTTTACGGAACCTTAATGTCGGGCTTTTCCGCGCACACCCTCTTAAAGGATGCCCACTTTGTTGCTCACGGAGTTCTCTACGGTGCAAAACTCTTACACGTTGAAGATAAGTTTCCGGCGGTGATTGACGGGGAAGGCAAAGTTTTCGGCGAGGTTTACAGGGTGGAAACGTTCACCCTGAAAGCGGTTGACATTTTTGAAGGATTTTACGAAGAATTTCCGGAAAACAGTTTTTATTTAAGGGAGAAAAGACCGATAAGGCTCATACCTTACGGAGACTTCGTTGAAGCGTGGGTTTACATTTTGAATCCGAGGTTTTTGGGTTCTTTGAAGTTTACGGAAATACCTTTCGGCAGTTGGAGAGAATTTGTAAGTAAACTCGTTTATTACTTGAGGTTAAAGTTTTGAGTGAGAAAAGGGGTATTATTTTTGCAGTCTTTTTTGCTGTTTTGTTAGTTCTTTCGTTAATTCTGTTTAACTGGAAAGAAAGTCAATGCAAGAGGGCGGAAGTTTTAAGGTCAAAATTCCTGAAAGTTCAGGATAGAGTTGAAGAAATAAGAGATTTAAAAAGAGAAGTCAGCCAGTTTGAAAAGCGGTCAAAAGCCTTGCAAGTTTCCCAGGTTGACTTTATAATTAAAGAAACCTTTGAAAAAGCCGGAGTTCCGGTAAAGAGAATCAACACCGCAACCCTTGAAACCTTTGAGGATTTCAAAAAAGTTCTTGTTTCTCTTTCCTTTGGAGAAGTTCCTGTTGACGACCTGTTAAAGGGAGTTTGGAAACTGAAAACCGACAGAAAACTGAATTCGCAAGTTTTGGAGTTTTCAATAAACGATGACGACAGAAACGGTCTTGTTTCCGGGAAACTGTCAATTTCCGTAATAGTTTCAAAGTAAGCGGGGGACACCGTGGAAAAAGCCATTGAAGCAAAACTTGAAGAAATAGCAAAAAGGTTCAAGGAGATAGAAGAGAACCTCGGAAAACCGGAGGTTGTTTCAAATCCAAAGAAATTTCAATCCCTTGCCAAGGAACACAGCGAACTTCAACCCATCTACGATGCTTACTCTAATTACAAAAGGGCCAAGAAAGAACTTCAGGAAGCAATTGAAATAATTGAAAACTCTCCGGACGAAGAACTCGTTGAACTTGCAAAAGAAGAAAGAAAAAGGCTTGAGAAAGAAATTGAAGAACTTGAAGAAAAGATTAAAAAACTTCTCATACCGAAAGACCCCAACGACGAAAAGAACGTAATCCTTGAAATCAGAGCGGGTGCCGGAGGAGAGGAAGCAGCCCTTTTTGCCCAAGACCTGTTCAGAATGTATACGAGATATGCGGAAAGAAAGGGTTGGAAGGTGGAAATTCTGTCCATTCACGAAACGGGACTCGGAGGCATAAAAGAAGTAGTTGCCCTGATTTCCGGAAAGGGAGTTTACAGCAGACTGAAGTTTGAATCCGGAGTTCACAGAGTTCAAAGGATTCCAATAACCGAATCCGGAGGCAGAATACACACTTCCACTGCCACGGTGGCGGTTTTGCCCGAAGCAGAAGAAGTTGAAGTCAAAATAGACGAAAAAGACCTGCGAATTGACACGTTCAGGGCTTCAGGTGCGGGAGGACAGCACGTTAACACCACCGACTCTGCGGTCAGAATTACGCACATTCCGACGGGAATCGTAGTTACCTGTTCAAACGAGCGCTCTCAAATACAAAACAGAATCAAGGCTATGAAAATTTTAAGGGCAAGGTTAAAAGAATACTACGAAAGACAACAAAAGGAAAAACTTGACTCCGCAAGGCGTTCCCAAGTAGGAACCGGGGACAGAAGCGAAAAAATAAGGACATACAACTTCCCCGAAGGAAGAGTTACGGACCACAGGATAAAGTTGACCCTCTACAATCTTCAGGAATTCCTTGACGGTGAAATAGACGAAATGATAGACGCTCTCACAGCAGCAGAGCAGGCAGAAAAAGTAAAAGCGCTCGTTGAAAAGTAGGAATGTAAATGGAAACAATAGTCGTTTACCATCAAGATTCAAAAATCAAATGCAAACAACTGCTTGAAGAGTTAAGCAAAAAATTCAAAACAATACCGAGAAAAAACTACAGCATCAAAAAGTTAATGACAAAGTATCGGACGAACATCCTCGTAGTTGAAAAAAATTGCAAACTTGTTCTCCATACTGTCGGAGGAAACAAACTGTTCTTCCATCCGGGTCTTTTTAAAATCAGACTGCTCAACTACATACGCACCAAAACTGACCCGATGATTACTGCCATGGACCTAAAAGAGGGAGACTTTGTTCTTGACTGTAATCTCGGACTCGCTCAAGATGCCTTGCTTTCTGCCTTTGTTTCAAAAAGAGAAGTGCTGGGAATTGAAAAGGACACTGCAATATACGAAATAGTCAAAAACGGGCTTAAAAGTTATCAAGTCAAAGGAAAGTTAAAAGTAGCAGAATTTGCTTTCAAATTGATAAAGCCCGTAAACGCGGACAACCGAAAAGTTTTGAAGTCTCTAAAAAGTAAGTCCTTTGATGTCGTTTACTTTTCTCCGATGTTCATTAAGCCGAAGTGGGAGTGTTCTGTTATGAAACCTTTGAGGGAAGTAGCACCGAAAGATTTTCCCGATGAAGAGACGATAGAAGAAGCATCAAGAGTTGCAAGGAAAAGAGTCGTCATAAAAATAAACAAAGGGGCAAAAGAACTCTTCCCTTACCTTTCTGACTTCAAAGTGATTTCACCTTCGGGCAGAGTAGAATACCTTTACAGGGAGGTTTAAGTGGAAAGAAGGAAGTTCTTTAAGTTTCTTGCCAATTCCGTTGCTCGTTCTACCGCAGAACTGATTTATCATGCAACAAAACCGGTTGTTCCTTATTTAAGACCTCCAGGAAGTGCGGATGAAGACACGTTCCTTTCCCTTTGTCAAAAATGTTTGGCATGCGTAAAAGCGTGTCCTTCGGGAGTTCTTGAACCGGTAAGAACTTCCAACCCAGTCGTAATAGATACTCCCTTTATGAACTTTGACAACAATCCTTGCCAAAGGTGTTACGAATGCATAAAAGCCTGTCAACACGGCGCCTTAACCTTTGAAAATCTGCAGAAGTATGAGTTGAAACCTAAATTATTAAAAGACAAATGCGTTGCCTATCATGACATTTTTTGCCAAACCTGTTACTGGAGTTGTCCTAAACTTGATTCTGCAATAGTTCTAAACGAAGAGTTGAAACCTGTTTTTACTGGAAAAGATTGTCAGGGTTGCGGAAGTTGCATACATGCTTGTCCTACTGAACCAAAAGCGATAATTATGGAAAAGCATGCAAAGAGTGAAAATTCTTGACGCGCTCAGAAAAGTAAGCGAACTAAAAGATAGAAAAATCATCATTTATGGCCCGGAGGAGTATTTAGTTCAGCAATTTTTAAAAAAACTTGGGGAATTCTACGAAGTTGAAAAATTCTACGCAGATGAAAACCTTGAAGGCTTCCTTTCTCGCGAAGAAGGAGGGCTTTTTGCAACCAAAGCCACTTTTAAAGTTTTACTCAAAGGAGATGTTTTAACCGGCGTTCTAAGAAAAAAAGCAGACAAGGAAAGATTTTTAAAGTCTCTGAAAGAAAAAGAGCGCTTTGCCATTGTTCTTACGCCCGAATTTGAAAGCAAAAAATGGAAAACGGAACTCTTTCAAGAAATTACGAAAATTGTTGAGATTTTGATTTATGCTGAAAGGTTACCAAGAGAAACTTTGATAAAGAGAATACTCTCAAAACTTGAATCTAAAGGCATAAACAGAGGGCTTGCTGAACTTATTGTTGACATTGCAGGTGAAGACCTTGCAAGGTTAAAACTTGAAACGGACAAACTCCTGGAATATCCAGGAGAAATCACGCCCCAAGTAGTTTCCGCACTTGTGTTTTCTGGAAGTGAGGTAAACGTTTTTGAAATTATTTATTTGCTGATAGGGGGTGAGAAAAAAGAATTTTTAAAAGAACTTGAAAAGGCACTTTTGACCGTAGACCCTTTAGTTTTGGTTGGTCTATTTCAATCCCAAGTAAGGCAGTTAATAAACCTGTCCTTTGGTAACGAAAAAGGAATCAAAAACGTAGGAACTTTGTATAGCATTGCGAGAAAGAGAAAACCCGCCTGGTTTTTGAATCTTTTAAAAACTTTGCACGAGATAGAATTTGAAATCAAAAGCGGAGAAGGAAGTAAAGACGCTTTGAAGAAGTTGATTTACCTTGCCTAAAAGCAAGTGTTATAATTGGATTTCAAGGGAGGATTTGAAATTGGCATCTTTGAGTGTGCTTAAAGAGTTTAAAAAGGTGGCGGTAATCACTGGTGCTGGAGTCAGTGCAGAAAGCGGAATTCCCACCTTTAGAGGAAAGGACGGTCTGTGGAACAAGTATGACCCCACAGAACTTGCCACTCCGAGTGCCTTTGAAGAAAATCCTTTAAGGGTGTGGAAGTGGTATCTGTGGAGGATGAGACTTATTGCCCTTTCAAAACCCAACCCTGCACATCACGCCATAGCAAAACTTGAAAACATCTTTCCGGAATTTTTGTTGATAACCCAAAACGTGGACGGCCTTCACAAACTTGCGGGTTCAAGAAAGTTGATTGAAATCCACGGAAACATATTTGAAGGAAAGTGTAGGTTTTGCTTCAGGAAGTTTCCGGAAGACGAGTTTTCCCTTCTTTTCCCGCTTTCAAAGAGGGAATTCTTGAAAACCTTAACGGAAGAGGAGTTCAAGGGCAGAATCCTTGAAGGTTTGCGGGAAAAAGACCTTCCCCGGTGTCCGAACTGCGGAGAACTGGTAGGACCGGGGGTGGTTTGGTTCGGAGAAAGTCTTGAAAAGGAAGACATTGAAAGGTCTATTGATTTTTGCGAATCCTCCGACTGCGTAATAGTTGCCGGAACTTCGGGAGTGGTTCAACCTGTTGCTTCTTTTCCGCTGTTTGCAAAAAGAAAAGGGGCTTTCATCATTGAAGTAAATCCCGAAGAGACTCCGATTTCTCCCTATGCGGACTTGACCGTGAGAAAACCGGCAAGTAAGGCTTTCAGCGAGATTCTGGAGGTGCTTAAATGCTAAAAAAAGCAATTTACCCCGGCACATTTGACCCGGTTACCCTCGGTCATTTGGATATTGTCCGGAGAGGATTAAAACTGTTTCCGGAACTCGTGGTGGCAATTGCAAAAAATCCAAAAAAGAAACTCCTCTTTTCCGCCGAAGAAAGGAAGAAAATGTTTGAAGAAAGTTTAAAGGAACTCGGTTTAAACAATAACCGAATAAAGGTAAAAATTTTTGACTCGCTTCTTGTTGATTTCGCAAAAGAGGAAGGAGCGGTTGCAATATTGAGAGGAATCAGGGTCGTTTCGGACATGGACCACGAATTTGCAATGGCTTCCTTGAACAGGAAGATGTATCCCGAGATAGAAACGGTATTCTTAATGCCTTCTGACGAATACGCTTATCTTTCTTCCTCTGCGGTTAAAGAAATCGCCTGTTTTGGTGGCAATGTTTCTCAGTTCGTTACCAAGTTCGTTGAGAAAAAGCTAAAAGAAAAGTTTTCAAACGGGTAGTTCTATTACGAAAGTGTTGCTGTCAATGGTGTAAATTCTTCCGCCGTGGTCTTCAACGATTTTTTTCACAATCGCAAGTCCAAATCCTCTACTGCCGCCCTTGGAGGAAAAACTCGGTAAAAACACCTTTTCCGCAATTTCTTCCGGAATTCCCGGGCCGTCATCCCTGAACACGATAAAAACTTTCCCGTTCTTCGTAGTCGTTGAAACTTCAACGCTTTTTGCTCCGGCCTCCACGCTGTTTTGTATGAGGTTGACAAACACTTCTTTCATCAATTGGGGGTCAACGTAAACTTCCGGCAAGTCTTCAAACCTGTAAACGATTCTTACTTTTTCAACATACGCATCAAGAACTTCTCTTACCAAGTGATTCAAGTTTACAAGTTTCTTCTCGGGTAAAGGAAGTCTTGCAAACCTTCTGAACTCGTCAATCAACCTCCTGATGATTTCCACCTGCTCAAGAATGGCATTGACAGACTTTTCTACGACCTGAACCGCATTTTCTTTCCCTTTCTTAACAGCCTGTCTCAACCTTTCTGCGTTTAAGGATATCGGCGTTAAGGGATTCTTAATTTCGTGAGCGAGTCTTTGGGCAACTTCCTTCCACGCTTGAACTTTTTGGGCTTTAACAATGTCCGTTATGTCTTCTATTATCAGGAGTTTGTCCGGAATTTCCGGTGAAGTGATTATCTCAACGGAAAGGTGCTTTTCCGTTCCCCCTATTTCCTCAACCACTTCAGCCCTTCTTTCTCCTTCAATTAAAAGTTTTTCAACCGCACTCCGCAGGGAAGGATACTTGGAAAGAACCTCCCACAAGTATTGTTTCTCTTCCGAAATATTCAAAAGTCTTCTTGCGCTTTTGTTATACGCTATTAACTTACCTCCCCTTGAAAACGTTATCACCGCAGAAGAAATGTTGTTTATGATTTCTTCCATGTATCTTTTGCTCTCTTCAAGAGAATGTCTCAAAGCCTTCAACTGTTCCGTCATGTAGTTGAAAGCCTTTATGACATGTTCCAGTTCGTCGGTTGCCTTTTCTTCAATCTTTACGTTGAAGTTTCCTTCCGAAATCTTGGTTGTTGCCCTGTAGAGGGCTTCTATGGGAATGGATATCTGTCTTTCAAAGTATCTTGCAAACCACAAAGCACCGAATATCACCGCTATTCCGAGGAGAATGAAAGCGGAAGTGTATAAAGCCTTTATCGGCGTTTGATAGTTAACAAGAGACTCGTAGTTGTTGTAAAGTTCCCTGTTCTTTCTGAGTTTTTCAACGAGTTCTTCCGGAAGTTCTTTAAAAGCACAGACCGTCGCTTTAGAAATTTCAAGACACGCTATAAGCCCTCCAAAGGCCGGGTCAAAGTAGTGAATTTCTTTCAACTTGCTGACCACTTCAATGTTGAAGTTGCCGAGCGGAAACTTTCCAACGGTTTCAATGTTTTTCCCCTCCTTTTTCAAAAAGCCGTCAATTCCGTAAGCCTTGAGAGTGTAAGGATAAACCTTTTTCCACCTTAACTGCTTGAGTTTTCTGTGCATGTCTTCAGCAAGAAAGTCAAGAAAACTCCTTGAAGTTTCTTGGGAAAGGTTGACGATTCTTTTGACCTGTATCTTCAAAAGTCTGTCAAGACCTCTGTTAACAACGCTACTTGAAAGAAAAACCGTAAGAAGTGCGGGACCCAGCACAAGAAGGGAAAATGCAACAAAGATTTTTGCTTTAAGGTTCGTTCTAAAGTGCGGGAAAAGAGAAAGAACAAGGTTTCTGATAAACAAGACAAAGAGGAAAATGAGAGTGAGTATTAAAAGTATAAAGAGCAGATGAAAAACTGGATTGTTAAGGTAAAACTCTCCCGAAATGGAAGAAATAACAAGAGTTCCGAAGTATCCGACTCCGACAAACAACAGCAGGAACAGTATCGCAAGAAGCCACCGATTATACACCTGCAAACTCTCTAAGGGGTTTAATCAGTTTTGGTTGTGTTTCTTTTCTTTCCTTTAATTTCTTGATGCCCTCGGAAAGGAAGTCAATAATGTCCGTGGCTGTCATAAATTCCTCTGTCAGTTCCCTTGCGCAAATGTCTCCCGAAAGAGAATGAAGAAAAACTCCGAGTTTGCTTGCTTCTACCAAGTCAAGTCCCATACCCAAAAGTCCTCCAATCACTCCGGAGAGAACGTCTCCGCTTCCCGCGGTAGCCATTCCGGCATTTCCGAGAATGTTGACCCAAACCGCTCCGTTTTCGTCCGCTATGACCGTCCTCCCGCTTTTTAAAACCACAACCACTCCGAACTCCTGAGAAAACCTTTTCGCACTTTCCCAAGGGCTTTTCAACACTTCGTTCTTTTCAAAACCAGAAATCCTTACGAACTCTCCGACGTGAGGAGTAATAATTGCGGTTTTGTCTTTAAGAATGTCTTGGAAACCCACCAAAGCGTTTATGCCGTCAGCATCTATGACCATTCGCTTGGAACACCTTTTTACAAATTCCCTTGCAAACTCCCAACCCTCCTTTCCTATCCCCGGTCCGACTACAACCGCAGAAATTTTATCGCTTTCAACAAATTCAAGAACCTCATCAAGAACGCTCAAGTCAAAAGAATTTAAATTCTTCCCGACGGGAAAAGTCATTCCCTCAACGAGCGATGATTCAACCACCTGATTAATTCCCGAAGGAACTACCGCACTGACGAGCCCCGCACCCACCTTCAAAGCGGACTTGCAAGCCATACAAACCGCTCCCGACTTTCCTAAAGAACCTCCGACAATTGCAACGTGTCCGTATGAATACTTGTGGTGTTCCGAAGTTCTCGGAGGAAACGGTTCAAGTTCATCTGCGGACAAAATTTTCGCACAGTAAGAGTCAAATACGGGCGGAACGCAAATGTTAACGACGAAAACTTCTCCGCACATTTTACACGCCGGAGGAAACACGTGCGGCACCTTCGGATAAGCAAAGGTAACCGTTACGTCCGCACAAACGCAAGAACCGATTATCTCGGGACTGCTTCCGGAAAGTCCCGAAGGAATGTCCACCGCAAGAACGGAACCCTCAAAACAATTAACGACTTCAATTACCTCTTTGTAAAAACCTTCAACAGGCTTTGCAAGACCCGTTCCGAAGATTGCATCAACCAAAACTTCGGACTCTTCAAGTGCTTGCTGGATTTCTTTCAGGTCCTTTGTAATCCTGACTTCAACCCCCAATCTTTCAAGGACTTTCAGGTTAAGGTGAGCGTCAGTTCCTTCCTTCGGCTCTCCGAGGAGAAAAACTTTGACCGGAATTCCGAAAAGGTGAAGGTATCTGCTCACTACGAGTCCGTCCCCGCCGTTGTTTCCTTTACCGCAAATTACGGTAGTTTTTGCTTTACCGAACTTTTCCAAGAAAACTTGAACAACACCCCTTCCCGCACTTTCCATAAGGACCGTTCCGGGAATACCAATCTTTTCAATCGTAGTTTTGTCCGCAAAAGCCATTTGGGAGGAAGTTAAAACGAACATCACTTTCTCCTTTTTTGCAGTTTCCTGTATTTTTCAAGGGCAAGTCTCTTTTGAATCGGGGAAAGGTGGTCTATGAAAAGAACGCCGTTGAGATGGTCTATTTCGTGTTGAAAAACCCTCGCGGGCAGTCCTTCAACTTCAAATTCAATCTCTTCGCCCTTCTCAACATCAACGCCCCTAACCTTTACGTATGAAAACCTTTTTATCCTCCTGTAAAGTCCGGGTAGAGAAAGACATCCTTCTTCTTCAAACAATTCTCCTTCCTTTTCAATAATTTCGGGATTTGCAATGATTTTCTTCCCGACAGGTTCAACGTTGACCACTATGATTCTTTTCAAAATTCCGACCTGATTTCCAGCAAGTCCTATTCCTTTCTTCTTTTCCATCAAGTCAAGCATGTTTTTTCCGATTTCGTAGATTTCTTGACCGACATCTTCAACTTTTTCCGCTTTTTTTAAAAGCCTTTCATCAGGATAAATCACTATCTCCACCTCTATTCCCCCAAAACTTTTCTGATTTCTTTTAAACTGACCTCCACATCGGAGATTTCTTTGTTCTCAAGATTGATAACTTCAAGTTCCGGAAGTTTTAAAACCTCCTCAAGAAAGGCATAAGCGTCAAAACTTCCTTTGAAAAACGGCTTGTGTTCGTCAGAAGTTCCCGAATTGTTGTGTAAGTGAATTTCAAAAATCCTACCCTTTAAAGCGGATATCCACTCCTTCCAGTGAACTTCAGAAAACATATTGAGATGCCCGGTATCAATGCAAGCACCGACATTTTCCGGTAAGTTTTCAAGAAGCAGGGCAATGGGCTTCGGATTTCTATCAAAAACGTTTTCAACGGCAACTTTTCTTACCCGTTCGGAAATTACCTTAAAAGTTTCTACCGCATTGTTCTTCCACTGTTCAAGAATCGGGTCGGTTTTCCAAGGGTAATAACCCGAATGGAAAACGACAACTTGAGGTTCAAGAACCTTGGCGGACACCAAGGTTTCCTCAAATCTCTTCCTCGTTGCTTCAAGAACGTAAGGGTCAACAGCTCCCGGATTGAGGTCAAGGTAGGGTGCATGAACAGTTATCGGTTTGCCTTCTGACAGTTCTTTGAGTTTAAAAAATTCTTTCAAGCGCAACTTTTGAAGGACATTAAAGTCTAAATGAACTTCAATCCCTATCCCGAGACTAAAAATTCTTTCCGCGTATTCAAAGCCTTCAAGAATTTTCTTGCTTGAAACATGTCCTACCAACTTCATTTCAACCGCAATTTTACTAAATTCTTAACCTCTTCCCAAACTTGCTCAATAGATTTTTCGGAAGTATCAATCTTTACCGCTCCTTCGGGAATCCTCAAAGGTGCCACCTTCCTGTTCGTATCTTCCCTGTCCCTCCTTTTTACTTCCTCCAAAACTTCTTCGTAAGAGACTTTTTCTCCTCTATTTTTCAACTCCCGATATCTCCTCCTTGCCCTTTCCTCGGAACTTGCGGTAAGGAAGATTTTGACTTGAGCGTCAGGGAAAATGTTAGTTCCGGCATCCCTTCCGTCAACGACCACTCTCTTTCCTACCGCAGACTTTCTCAAGATTTTTACAACTCTTTCCCTTACCTTCGGATGCTTTGCAACAACGGAAGCCAACCTACCACCTTCAAGAGTTCTTATTTTCCCTTCGTAATTTTCCCCGTTTACAAAAACTCCCTCGCTTTTTACTTCAATCTCAACGGATTCAAGGAGTCTCACGACAGAAGATTCATCTTCAGGATTTACACCTTTTTCCTTGCACAAAATTCCAATCGTTCTGTAAACCGCACCCGAATCAAGATGAACGAAACCGAACTCTTCAACGAACTTCTTCGCTATGGTGCTTTTACCTGCACCCGCAGGCCCGTCAACGGTAACAACAAAACTTTTTTCCATCTTTCACCTGTGATAAAATTTTCGGGCTTGATAATTTTAAACCTTCGGAGGGGAAAATGAAAAGAGCCTTAACTACCGCACTTTTAACGCTTTTCTTCTTTTCCTGTTTGGGTGAAGCATCCCAAAAAGATGAAGGAATAGAAATAATAAAGCAGATATTAAGACCGCTTGAACTGAACAGAATAGAAGTCGTCAGTGTTGAGAGGGTAAACTCTCCGCAAATCCCGGGATTTACAACGTATCTTGTGACTTTGAAAGACAAGACCAAACGCGTTCTCGTTAAAAAATACGCATGGATTTCAAAGGACAAAAAACTCCTTACGTTTGAAATCATTGAAGTTGAAAAAACCAAAAAAGGCGGAAAAGAAAGGTATTCCTTCCACCCGTTAAAACCCAAAAAACCCGTTAAGTCTTTACCCCCGGAAAAAGAAGACGTTTCGGAAATCCTTGATTCGCTGAACATCCTTAAAGGTAGCGGATATCCTTGTTCCATCGGCAAGGGAGACAAAAAGTTGCTGGTAATCTGGGATGTTTTCTGCCCGTTCTGCTTCAGGGAAATAAAGGAAATTCTGAAAGAAAAACCGAAGGCGGAAGTTTTCTTACTGCCGTTTCCGGTTCACGGAAAAAATTCTATAAAGGGCTACGCTTACTTTCTTGAACTTTCAAAGGAAAAAGGTGTAAAAAATGCTTTGAAGGAAATAACTTCTTACGGAAAAGACTTTAGAACATACAGAGAGAATTTCGGAAAAATCTTAAAAGACAAAAAAATTAATCAAAAAGCGGAAAAAGTTGTCCTGAAAGTGAGGGAAAAACTCTTGAAAAGCGGAATAAGAGCGGTCCCGACTCTCGTTTATGTTCCCGAAGGAGAAAAGAACAAGGGTTACATCTTCGTGGGCTTAAGAAGTGACATTAAGAAAATCCTTTCTACTCGTTGAGGCTCTGGTTTCCGTTGCAATTTTTTCTGCAGGCGTTTTAGGAACTTACAGGTGCGAAGAAGTTTATAAAAAGTTAACCTTAAAGTCCGTTAAACTTTTAAAAGAAACCTTGATTGCAGAATCCAACCTGAACTACCTTCACTCTTTGGATTTTGACCATCCTTGCCTTCAAAACGGCATTCACGAGTGTAGTTCAGAGTGTTGTGCGGTGGATGAGGGAAATTACGAAGTAATTGAAATTTCCCAAGACCTGAAGGTCATAAAGATTAAGTTTCAGAACCTTTCCCTTGAAAGACTGAAGGTAAAATGAAGGGATACTCCGCTTTAGAACTGCTCGTTGCTTTGTTTTTATCCGCAATCGTAATAATTTCCTACCTGGTATTTTTTGAAAGTCAGTCTTTGATGAGCGTTCACTTACAGAAATACCTGTTTGACTACATAACCCTGATTAGAGTTTCAAACATTTTGTATTGGGATTTCCTAAAAGCCGGATACGGAGTTAACGGAACTGCTCCTTTTGAAGTTGAAAACGACAAAGTTTCTCTCAAGTATGTTGATTATGACTTGGAATCCTGTGAAGATAAATCTTTTTCCGTAGGAAGTCCCTGTTCTTACCGGATTGAATATCTCTTTAGCGGTGGAAGACTCTTAAGAAGAGTTGACAAAAGGGCTGATGGAAGTTTTGCAAGCGCTTCAATTATTGACGGAATTGAAGATTTTTCCGCAGAAAAAGTTTCCGAAAGTTTAGTTTCTTTTTCAATAACGAAAAGGAACGGAGAAAAGGAAATCACGATAAAAAGGTATGTTGAAATTCCAAACCGTTAAGGGTTTTGTTCTTCTTCCCGTCCTTGTCTTTTCTTCAATACTCATGATGATGGCTTTTTTCCTGCTGAAAATAGGAATTAACTCCCAAAAATTTGCCTTTGAAAACTACCGATTCTTGTGTTCGGTTTTTCTGGCACAAAGCTGTCTGGAAGAAGCCTTTTATACATACAAAACTTCCAACTCAACGGACTTTACAATATCAAGAGGTTTTGACTCCGGAGAATGCACCGGAAAAGTCTCTAAGAGCAACAACGAAACTCTGATATCCGCGGTGGGCAAGTGCGGAGAAACGGTTATAAAAATTTTCGGTAAAATTGAAAACGGGAAGATAAAAAACGTCATGGTTCGGTAAGGTGAAAACTCTTCCGAAAACCTTCGGAACATACTGTCTTGTTTTCAAAGCGGGAAAAGTTCGTTTTAAAACCAAGGGAAACAAGGAATTCGTAATTGATGAGGGAACATATCTTTACGTAGGTTCTGCTTTTTCCCCGGGAGGACTTGAAAAAAGGATTTTAAGACACCTTAAAAAGAGAAAGAAAAAGCACTGGCATCTTGATTACATTACAACGCACGATTCCTTCAAGTTGATTGAAATTTGGACGATTGAAAACAAAAGAGTTGAATGTGAACTGGCAAGTGTCTTGAGTAAAATGTTAAAGCCTGTTCCAAATTTTGGCTCAACGGACTGTTCTTGTCCTTCACATCTTTTTAAGATTGAGAACATTTCTTCCGTTTTGAGGAAACTTTCAAAAATCTTTGAGATTAAAGTTTGGAAGTTTTAGTTATTTTATCCTTTCTCTCTTTTCTTTTGCGGAAGAGAAGAACTTTTCCAGTTCCGATTTTGACGAGTTTTTTATAAAAGTTTCAAGTTCTTCAAGAGAACTTTTGAAAGTGTTTATCGCTTCCAAAATGAACTCTTTATTTTCCAAGCAGATGTCCCTCCACATAATAGGGTCGCTCATTGCTATTCTGGTGAAGTCCTTGAAACCTCCTCCGGTCAGTTGGAACAGGTCGGTTTCTACCTCTTTTGAAAGACGGTCAACGGCATCAACGAGGGCATACGCTACCACATGAGGAAGGTGACTCACGCTTGCAAATACTTTGTCGTGATAAACCGGGTCCATTTCAATGACTTCAGAACCCAACTTTTTCCAAAGTTTCTTTATCTTCTCCACCGCTTCCTTGGGAGTGTTTTCGGTGGGAGTTATCACGAACTTGGCTCCGAAGAAGAGGTTTAAGACCGCATTTGAAACTCCCGATTTTTCGGTTCCCGCTATGGGATGACCTCCGACAAAGGGGGCAATTCCTTTCAAAAGTTTTTCACACATATAAACTAAATTCCCTTTAACGCTTCCGAGGTCAGAAACTATCGTATTTTCTCCGAGAAACGGAATAAGTTTCTCTATGACCTCTTTGTAAGAACCCACGGGAACCGCTATTACCACAAGGTCCGAACCTTCTGCTATTGAAAACTTTATGCTCCCTTCGTCAATTATTTCCATCTCAAGACCCTTTTCAATGGCAGAGGGGTCTTTGTCAATTGCCTTGATTTTTCCTTTAAAGCCCTTGAACTTGAGGTTAAGGGCAAAAGAACCGCCTATCATTCCAAGACCAACAACGCAAACCTCTTTAAAGTCCCACTCCAACGCTCTCCTCTGTTTCGGGAATGTAGGAAAGATTTTTCAAAAGATTATATCAAACGACAAACGATTTATTTGCTATAATAGCGCAGAACATTATGGTTCATTTTAGGGTGAAGGAATGAGAAACTGGATTCTTGCTTTGATTTTTACTTTTTCCTGGTTGACCTCTTATGCCCAAAAGATTCCCATCGTTGTTGAGTCTCAAAAGTTAACTTATGACGACAAGAAAAAGATTGCAATTTACACCGGCAGTGTGATTGCCCAACGGGGAAAAACGGTCATGAAGGGAGATAAGATGATTGTTTACTTTGACAAAAGCGGGAAATATGTTGAAAAGATTGAAGCCGTAGGAAACGTTGAAATAACGGACCCGCAAGGCAAAGGATGGTGCGACAGGTTGTTTTACTATCCCGCTCAAGAAAAAGTAATTCTTGTGGGCAATGCGAAACTGGTTCAAGGCAAAAACGTTGTGGTCGGAGATAAGATAATCGCTTACAATGACGGAAGAGTTTGGGTTGAGGGAGTAGAGAAGAAAGTTAAAACGGTATTTTATCCAGAGGAGTCTAATGCAACAGGTAAAGGAATTAAACTGCCTTCGGGCGGTGGGAATAACTAAACGGTTCGGAGGAAGAACGGTTGTTGACAAAGTCAGCGTTGAAGTCTACGAGGGGGAGGTTGTAGGACTCTTAGGTCCGAACGGAGCCGGGAAAACGACGACGTTCTACTGTATCCTCGGAATAGTAAGACCCGACGAGGGAAAAGTTCTGATAGGCGAAACGGACATTACCAACGACCCCACGTATCTTCGTGCCCAAAAAGGAATTTCATACCTACCTCAGGAACCTTCCGTTTTCAGGAAGTTGACGGTTGAAGAAAACATAAAGGCAGTTCTTGAAATGCACGGCTTTTCCAAAAAGGAAATAAAGGAAAAAACCCAGTGGCTTCTTGAGAGGTTCGGAATAGCCCATCTTCGGAAACAAAAGGCAAATTCCCTTTCGGGAGGAGAAAGAAGAAGACTTGAAATCGCAAGAGCAATGAGCATAAGCCCGAAGTTCATACTTCTTGATGAGCCGTTTGCCGGAATTGACCCGATAGCCGTTTCGGAAATTCAGGAAGTCATAAAAGAACTGAAAGAAATGAACATCGGCGTTTTAATAACGGACCACAATGTCAGGGAAACGCTGAAAATCATTGACAGGGCTTACATAATAAGCCACGGAAGGGTAATAGCAAGCGGTGCTCCCGAAAAAGTTGCAAGGGAAGAAATTGTCAGAAAGGTGTATCTCGGAGAAGAGTTTTACATGTAGAAAAGGATTTTCTTTGCTTGAAACCCTGCTGGTCGTTTTTGCCCTGTCCGCTGTTTTTATAGTTGTTTTTCCTCTTGTTGAAACTTTTACCCATTTGAAACTCCACTGGTTTTCAAAACAGGTTCTTGCGGACATGCAACTGGCAAGTTTTTCTTCAAGCATTAAGGGAAAGATTTACGTTGAGGTCAAAAGCAATGGATACAAAGCGTTTGATGGAGATAACTTTACTCTCTTTGAAAGAAAATGTCCAAAAGGTGTTGAACTTTCTTCAACCTTTCCGCAAGACAGATTTTTCTTCAAAAGAAACGGACTACCTTCAAGGTCTGGAAGGATAGACATCGTTGCAAACGGAGAGCGAATTTCTGTTGTTTTCAGCAATATAAGTGGTAGAATTAGGATTACAAATTGAACCGAAGGAGGAGTTCACTTGGTTGACCTTCACATCCATTCGGTTTTCAGCGACGGAGAACTGATACCGGCTGAAATTTCTCAAAGAATGGAAACTCTTGGCTACAAAGCAATCGCAATAACGGACCACGCTGACTTTTCAAATTACCGGTGGGTAATAGAAAGAATCTGCGAATTTTCGGAAAAACACTCCGGAAAGTTAAAAGTAGTTCCCGGAGTTGAAATTACCCACGTTGAACCGGAGCAAATTCCGGAACTTATTGAACTTTCAAGGGAATGCGGAGCAAAGATAGTTGTGGTTCACGGAGAAACGCCGGTTGAACCCGTTAAGAAGGGAACGAACAAGTTTGCAATCGTTGGAGGAGCGGACATCCTTGCCCATCCCGGATTCATAACTCCTGAACTCGTTGAACTTTCCGCTCAAAAAGGAGTTGCTCTGGAAATTACTGCCAGAAAGGGACACAACATAACGAACGGACATGTGGTCAAACTGGCAAAAAAGTTTGGAGCAAAATTAGTAATCAATTCCGATGCCCACTCTCCCTCCGACCTGCTGGAACCCGAATTTTTGAAAAAGGTGGGACTGGGTGCCGGACTTGAAGAAAGCGAAGTGGAAGATTGCTTCAAAAACAGTTTTGAACTCTTGAAAAGGTGCGGAGTTGAAATATCTTATTAATGCCAAACTTTTCACGGAGGCAAGGGGTAATGGAACTGTGGGTGAGGGACAAAGAAGGAAAAACGGTAAAGTTTCAAGGTTCGCTCAAAGCCATATTTGATAAAATACTCGAAAACTTCACAGAAAGCCCGCAGATTCTTGCCTTTAACGGGACAAAAAGGGAAAGAAGAAGGTTCAAGAGAGAATTGAGAGAAGCGGGAAGAGACCTTTTGAGGGCCGCACAAAACTACGTGAACTGGTATAACAACTGCAAGAGGCTGTTCCGTTAAAATGGTTGAAGAAGTTAAGTCTCTTGAAAAGGAATTCTTTGAAAAACTTGCGGAAGTAAAAACGCTGAGAGAACTTGAAAATCTCAGGGTTTCCTACATCGGAAGGAAGGGAAAGTTAACCGAACTTCTGAAAAAAATTCCCTCTCTGCCTCCCGAAAAGAGAAAGGACTTCGGAAAAAGTTGCAACAGATTAAAGGAAATCATTGAAGAGGAACTGAACAAAAAGTTTGAAGAATTCAAGGAACTTGAGAAAAAGGAAAAGATAGAAAAAGAGTGGATTGACATTACCGTTCCCGGAACGAGAACGCAAACCGGCACTTTACACGTTCTTACGAAAACGCTAAGAGAAATAATTGACACGTTCGTCAGAATGGGTTTTGAGGTCGTTGAAGGACCCGAAATAGAAACAGACTTTTACAACTTTGAGGCTCTTAACATTCCGAAAACTCATCCCGCAAGGGACATGCAGGACACGTTTTACATAACCGAAGATGTCGTTCTCAGAACTCACACGTCCCCCGTTCAAATAAGGGTAATGGAAAAAATGAAACCTCCCATAAAGATTGTTGCTCCCGGAAAGGTTTACAGAAGGGACGCGGACATAACTCACACCCCGATGTTCCACCAGGTTGAAGGACTCGTCGTTAACAAGCACGCTACGTTTGCAGAACTAAAGGGCGTTCTTGAAATGTTTTTGAGGAGAATTTTCGGAGAAGAAACCGGCATAAGGTTCAGACCCTCTTACTTTCCCTTCACGGAACCGAGTGCGGAGGTGGACATTTCTTGCGTGATTTGTCAGGGAAAAGGATGCAGGGTTTGTAAGGGAACCGGTTGGATTGAAATTCTCGGCTGTGGCATGGTTGACCCTGCGGTTTTCAAGTCCGTAGGGATTAATCCGGAAGAGTATCAGGGTTTTGCCTTCGGTCTCGGAGTGGAAAGAATAGCAATGCTAAAACACAGAATTGACGACATCAGGCTGTTCTTTGAAAACGACCTCCGATTCCTCAGGCAGTTCAGGGGTATTCTATGAGGATAACTTACAATTGGCTTTTGGAGTTCATTGACGTTTCGGACCTTTCACCCTTTGAAGTTGCGGACATCCTAACGAACATCGGAATAGAAGTTGAAGGAGTTGAAAATCCCGCAAAGGAAATAGAAGGAGTTGTAACGGGCAAAATTCTTGAGATAAAAAAACATCCAAACGCTGACAGACTTTTAATTTGCAAGGTTGACGTTGGAAAGGAAAAACCATTGCAGATTATAACTGGTGCGAAGAACGTTTTTGAATCCGCAGTCGTTCCGGTTGCCCTTCACGGAGCGAGGATAAAGACGGGAAGAATAAAAAGAACGAAGTTGAGAGGAGAACTTTCGGAAGGAATGCTTTGCTCCGAAACGGAACTCGGAATCGGGGAATCTTCCGAAGGGATAATGATTCTTGACTCCTCCGTTCCCGTCGGAAAGGACATAAAAGAAGTTCTCGGAATTGATGACTGGATAATTGAATACGAAATAACCACGAACAGGCCGGACACCCTATCCGTTCTCGGCATAGCAAGGGAACTCAAGGGCTTCCTCGGAAGGAAGATAAACCTGCCAAAAGTTTACGAAGGAGAAGTCAAGCAGTCAGAAAAAGCGCATCTTGAAGTTCAGGAGAAAAAACTTTGCCCGAGATACGAGGGAATTCTTATAACGGACATTAAAAACGCAGAATCTCCCTTAAAGATTAAGACGAGACTGCAAATGGTCGGTCTCAGGCCCATCAATGCGGTGGTTGACATTACCAATTACGTTTTGTTTGAACTCGGACAACCCATGCACGCTTTTGACTTTGAAAAAGTCAGAAACGGAAAGGTTATCGTAAGAACCGCTCTAAATGGTGAAAAGGCGGTTCTTCTTGACGGTTCGGAAAGAGAACTAACTGAGGAAGACCTCGTAATTGCGGACGACGAAAAGGTCATAGCCCTTGCCGGAGTTATGGGTTGTTCCAACACCGCAGTTGAACTTGAAACAAAAACAATCCTTTTGGAGTCAGCCCACTTTGACCCGACCACGATAAGAAAGACGGGCAAAAGATTGGGAATTTCAACGGAATCCTCCTACAGGTTTGAGAGGGGAGCGGACATAGAAATGTGCGAATTTGCCTTGAGAAGGGCGGTTCACCTTATTCTTGAAACCGTTGGAGGTAAAGTAGAAGGGAAGGTTTCTTACTATCCCAAAAAATACCAGCCCAAAATCATTACCTTTTCTCCCGAGAAAGCGGTTAAACTCCTCGGAGTTAACATACCCGCAAGAAAGTCAACGGAAATACTTGCCAATCTCGGCTTCACCGTAAAGAAAGAACAAGATTTTCTGACGGTCAGAGTGCCCTCTTGGAGAAAGTATGACGTTTCAAGGGAAGTTGACCTGATAGAGGAAGTTCTCAGAATCTACGGAATGGAAAACGTTAAGAGCAAAAGTCCTTTGTTTGAATCCAAAGCGAGTTTGAAGTCCGACTTTGAAATATTAACCGAAATAAAAGAGTTTCTCGCTTCCAAAGGTTTGAACGAAGTAATAAACTATTCCTTCGTGAGCAAAGAACTTTACGGATACTTCAACTTGAACACTAAAGACCTGATTGAAATTCCCAATCCCCTGTCCGAAGAACACAGGTTTATGAGAAACTACGTTTTTCCGAGCCTTGTTAAAAATGCGGTTGAGAACATAAACCGATACGAAACGGACGTTTCAATCTTTGAAGTCTCAAGGGTGTTCATCAAGGGAAACGACATTTTGCCCGACGAACCCGTAAGGCTCGGAATTCTTTTAACCGGAAGAACCAAAGACAAAACCTACACGAAGCGAAAGGTTGATTTCTACGATATTAAAGGAATCGTTGAATCCGTTTTCTCCGACCTTTTCGGTGTCTTTCCTCATTTTAAAGAGACTTCCCTTTCCTTCCTCCATCCAAAGCAATCCGCAGAAGTTTCCTTAAACGGGAAAGGATTGGGCTTTTTGGGCAAACTTCATCCGGATGTCATTGAAAAACTTGAAGTCAATCAGGAGATATTTATAGCGGAAATAGAACTCGGGGAACTTATAAACCTTTCAAGGTCAAGGGTTCAAATTTATTCACCCATTTCAAAGCATCCGCCGTTAACAAGGGACATTGCAGTTCTCGTTGATGAAAGAACGAAAGTGGAAGAAGTTGAAAGAATCATCGTTGAAAACGGTAAGTTTATTGAAAGCGTTGAACTGTTTGACATTTATTCCGGTCCCGGAATTCCCGAAGGCAAAAAGAGCGTTGGCTTTTCTATTAGATTCAGGGCGAAGGACAGAACCTTG
The DNA here is from genome assembly GCA_964654625.1 of uncultured bacterium. Classification (GTDB taxonomy): domain Bacteria; phylum Aquificota; class Aquificia; order Desulfurobacteriales; family Desulfurobacteriaceae; genus CAZZKT01. The sequence continues at coordinate 2,166 of CAZZKT010000007.1, read as the reverse complement.
TCCGACGAGGAAGTAAACGAGATTTTAAATGGTATAATAGATGCAATCAAAAAAGCGGGCTTTTCCATAAGGGGATGAAGAGGACTTCGGGTGAATCCGCCGGGAACTGTTGAAGTAGTAATCGGGGGAAGGAAGTTTTACATAAAGTCCGACAAAAATCCCGAGTATGTTCTTGAACTTGCCGAAAAAATTCAAAATCTTATTTCAAGAATAAAGTCGGGAAACAGCCGGATAACGCTTGACAAGGCTCTTGTTCTTGCGTGCTTTTACCTTCTTGACGAAAACGAAACGCTTAAAAACCAGATAAAAGAACTGGGAGAGGAAATAAAAAGGCTTGAAGAAGGTGCAAAAATTTTCGCTTCAAAAAGAGAGCCTTAGGAAGATTTTTCTTTCCAAAAGGATTTCTCTTCCGGAATCAGAAGTTAAAAGACTTTCAAAAATAATCTGTGAAAGATTAAAAAAGTTTGAGAGTTTTGACAGTTTTCTTTTTTATTTTCCGATAAAAAACGAAGTTAACCTCCTTGAACTTGCGGACTATTTCCTTGAAAAAGGAAAAACCGTGGCTTTCCCCAAGTTGATTGACGGAGAAATAAAACCGATAAAAGTTGAAAGTTTGAAAGAGTTCGCACCGGGTAAGTTTTCGGTTCCCGAACCGATTGGAAACAACCTGGTGAAAAAAATAGACGTTGTTTTCGTTCCGGGAATAGTTTTTGACTTGAGAGGATACAGACTCGGATACGGAAAAGGGTTTTACGACAAATTCTTGAAGAATTTTAACGGCATTTCGGTGGGAGTTTGCTACGACTTTCAACTTCTAAACGTCATACCCTGCGAAGAACACGACATTCCCGTTTCTGCAGTGATAACAAATTCTGTGAATGTATACAGACTGCGAAATTTATTCTTTCCTTAAGTAAAACTCTACCGTGAACTTTAGTAAATTTCCTTGTTTTTCTAACGCTTTTAACTCAACATCTCCAAATTCTGAAATTTTCTTCAAAAGAAATTCAATACCTTCCCGATTTAAAGAAACTCCTTTTATTTCACCTGTTCCTTCGCGGTATTTAAAACTTTCAAATCTTACACGAGAAACAATTTCCTTCTTTCCAAACTCTTTCAAAAGAGGTGTTAACTTGGGACAAAACATCTTTTCTTCAGGTTCTTCTTTTGCTACTTCTTCAAGTTTTCTTTTTACAGAATCAATTTCAGCATTTATTCTTTCAACTTCGCTCTCCAATTTGAACTTTTCGTAAATCAATCCCAAAAAGACTGCAATGCTCAAAGAATAAATGACTACCTTTAAAATTGTTTCTCCATACCTTTTTCTCTTTAGAAAGTTAAAATAAATCAAAAAAGCCTCCAGGAATCACGGAAAGTCCAAAAGCAACTCCTAAATTCCCTTCCGAAACGCCCAAAAACTTCAACGGATTAATCCTTTCAATTCCCGATGGTGTTTCCGGAAAATCCAAGGAAGCGAAAATCCTTTCTATCCCTAAACCAGTTTTTGTTTCAAATTCGTTACAAAAAATTCTCGCATAAAACATTATTTCTTTCTGGTTTTCAATCCTCAAAGTTTTAAAATCCATCGGATATCCAGCAAACGCTATTAAGAATCTTATGAAGTTATCCCTGTGCCATAGAATACAAACTCCTTCTTTCTTAATTTCCGGATAACTCAAAATCATTTGTCTCAAAAACGCAGTAACTTCAAGGTCAAGAATTTTTAGTTTCAAACCGCGGTTTGAAAAAATTTTCATAATCTCAGAACAAAAGTCCCTATCCGCTACTCCAACTCCGACAAGAACCGTTCCCGGTTGAAGGGAAAATGAATAGACTTTGTAGTCAACGATTACCCTACTAAAGTCTTCGACTTCTTCAAGTTTTGAAATAATATACGTTTCAATGTTTGCCCTCTTGGGACAGGACATCAACATAAACCGTGCCTTTTCCATGGGAATTGCAAAAGCAACTTTCTTACCAAGTCTTCCCGTTGGATACTTCCTTATGGTTTCTTCAACAGAATTTCCGGGAATTTTAACGATTTCTTTAACAGAATATTTCCTCCATCGTTTCTTTAACCTAACACAAACAAGATGACCGTCAACAAAATCAATCCCAGTCAGACCTATCCCTTCCCCCGAATTTTCACTTTATCACTTCTTTTAT
>CAZZKT010000006.1:0-25364 GCA_964654625.1 uncultured bacterium | reverse complement strand
AGTGTTAAGAAAAGGTGGTTGTTTTTCACAGCGCTTTTAATATAATACAGCGGACGATTAAATTTGGTGATTCAGGAGGTAATGATGGAATACCAGATTGAACAAGTTTCCGAAGTCGTAAAGAAGATAAAGATTACTGCCACCCAAGAAGAAGTAAAGGAAATGATTGAAAAGGTGTGCGGAGAAATCCGAAAGACTGCCAAAGTCCCGGGATTCAGACCCGGAAAGGCTCCGATTTCCACAATCAAAAGGTATTTCTCCGACACCGTTAAGGAAAATCTGCTAACAACAATCATTTCTCAAGAACTGGCACAAATACTTGAAAAGGAAAATATTAACCCGCTTAGGTTTCCGAACGTTGCTTCTTACGAAGTTGACCTTGAAAAGGACCAATTAAAGTCTCTTGAATTCCTGGTTGAGGTAAAACCAGAGATTGAACTAAAACCGGAAGATTACAAGGGAATCAAAGTTAAGAAAACTGCAAGAGAAATCGGGGACGAAGACGTAGAGAAGGTAATAGAAGGTTTGAGAAACAGGCTCGTTAAGTGGAACGAAGTTGAAAGGGAGTCAAAGGAGGGAGACCTCGTAGAGGTTGAATACGAAGTCAAAAGCAAGGACGGAGAAGAAGAAAAGGGCAAGGTCAGCGTAGTTCTCGGAAGCAATCAGGTGTGGAAAGAAATAGAAGACAACATCTCCGGAAAGAAGAAAGGAGAGGAAGGAACGATTTCCTTTAAGGCTCCCGACGATAAGAAGTATGGAAAGTTTGCCGGAAAGGAAGTTGAAGTGAAGTTTAAGATTTTGAGCGTAAAAGAAAAAGAACTTCCTGAAGTTAACGACGAGTTTGCAAAGAAGTATGGATTTGAAAACCTTGAGGAAATGAAAAAGCAAATCAGAGAAGACCTTGAAACCGCAGAGGAAACAAGAAGGAGCGAAGAAGTTGAAAATCAAATAGTTGACCATCTGTTAAGTAAAATAGACGTTCCGGTTCCTCCTTCCTTGCTTGAGATGGAAATAATGGCTCAGGCTGAACTTCAACTGAGAAGACTCTCCCAGCTCGGAGCAAGGATTGAGTCCATAAATCCTCAGAGCGTTGTTGAAATGGTAAGACCGATGGCTGAAAGAACGGCGAAAATTAAACTCATCCTTGAAAAGGTAGCAGAACTTGAAAACATAGAAGTTTCCGACGAAGATGTAGAAGAAGAAATTAAGAAAATTGCGGACTCACTCTTTGAAGGAGACTACGTAACCGCAAGACAGTCCCTTGAAGAAAAGGGACTTTTACCGCTCATAAGAATGGATGTTCTAAGACAAAAAGCCCTTGACAAACTTATAGAACTTGCGGAGGTGGAAGAAGTTTCCTCTTAAGTTTCGGGATTTTTGGTCAGTTTGTAGCCGAGTCTCGGTAAAGTTTTGAGGTATTTTCCCTTTTCTCCGAGTTTTTTTCTCAACCTGCTGATGTAAACGTCAACCGTTCTTGTGGTTTCGTCGTGTTCTCCTTTCCATATTAGTTCTAAAAGTTCTTCTTTTGAAAAGAGTTGTTCCGGATGTTCAAGGAAAAACTCAAGGAGTTCAAGTTCGGTTTTTGTAAGGTGAACGGGCTTTCCGTCAACCGTTACGGACTTTGAACGCTTGTCAAGAACAATTCCCATAAACTTCAGAACATCTTTTGAGATTTTTCCGCTTCTTCTTAAAACCGCCTGAATTCTTGCGATAAACTCCTTGTGGTTGAACGGTTTGATTATGTAATCGTCCGCTCCGCACTCAAAACCTTTCAACCTTTCTTCAAGTTCCGTGGCAACGGCAGTTATGATTATTATCGGAGTGTCCGCATTGGGAAGGGTTTCCCTTGCTATCTTACAGAGGGTAATGCCCTTAACACCCGGAAGCATTACGTCAAGGATTATAAGGTCGTAAGCGTTGGCTCTGATTCTCTTTTCCGCTTCGTTTCCGTCGCTCACACATTCAACCTCTGCATCAAATTCCTTTTCAAGAAGGAACTTCAGCATGCTTGAGAGGTCTTCTTCATCTTCAACAATCAGTATTTTCATGTTTCCTCCTTCCCAGTGTCGTTTGGTAGAATTTTAACACCAACCGCTTTTTGTTTGGAGGTCAGAATGGACTTTCGCCACTTGTTTGAAGAAAAGCCGGAAATCATAATCATTCCGATGGTAGATGTAATGTTGTTCCTTCTTGCGTTTTTCGTCCTCATAGCGGGAAGCATCTTTCCGGGAAGTTCCGTGAAGGTGGAACCTCCCGAAAGTTATCAAAAGTCAAAGTTTAGAGCAAAGCAAGAAGTTTTCACGATTGTTATTGACAAAAAAGGGGAAATTTTTGTCGGCGGTAACAAAGTGGACTTTAAAACCCTCAAAAAAACGCTAATGGAAAAGAAAAAGGAAAATAAATACCTGACCGTTGCAATTAATCCGGACAAAAAAGCACCGATTCAAAGTCTTATAGAGGTTCTTGATGCAGTAAAGTTGTGTAAAATAAACTCTGTAGGAATAATTACCAAGGAGAAAAAGTGAAAGGAAAGTGGAGATATCCCGTAGCGTTTCTTGTAGCCTGCGCTTTTGAGTTTCTTCTTTTAAGTTTTTCGGAGATAAAGTTTCCGGAATACAAGAAAGAACCCGTTCAAGTTATGGTTAAGTTGACGCTTTTTGAACAAAAAGAACCTAAAAAAGTGGGAGTTAAGCCCAAAGTAGTTTCAAAAAGAAAGAAAATAAGGAAAAAGTTGCCCTCAAAAGGTAAAAAGAAACAACCGTCCGAAGGACTCAAGCCGAAGGAAGGGAATCTTCCCAAAGAATACGTTGAACTGGTCAGAAAAAGCATAGAGGAAAACATATTTTACCCTGAGGTTGCTTACGCCCAGGGCATAGAAGGTTTGTCCGGAGTAGAGTTTGAAATAGATTCCTCCGGAAAGGTCTTGAACTGTAAAATTGTTTCCGGAAACGAAATTCTCGGAAAGGCAACGTGCACTGCAGTAAAAAGGAGCGACATTCCGCCCCTTCCGAGTTCTGTCAAAGCAAAAAAGGTTGGTTTTCAATTGTTTGTTAGATACTCCCTTGAAAGCGTGAAAAAATGGATTTCCCAGGAGTAGAAATAAAGCCCGAAAGTGAAAAAAACCTCATAGAAGTAGTTGCTGAAATTCTCGGTTCTAAGAAAAAGGCAAAACTTTTCATAGACTTGGGACTTGTTTGCGTGAACGGAAGGAAGATTTTAAACAGAAAGTTTCCGGTAAAGCCCAAAGATTGCGTGTCCGTTCCGAAGGTTTTTTTACCCAAAGTTCAATCACCCAAAGTGCTTTATGAGGACGAGTTTTTGGCAGTTGTCTTTAAACCTTCTTTTTGGAACACGAACCACGGAGAAAGAAACCTTGAACTGTGGGTAAGAAAAAACCTAAAGAAAGACTTTAAAGCGGTTCATCGGATAGACAAACACACTTCGGGAGTTGTTATCTTTGCGGAAAAAAAACTGTTTGACAAGTTTGTTGAACTTTTCAGGGCAAAACTCGTAAAGAAAAAATATATCGCTTTAGTTCTCGGAACGTTAAATCCCCCAAACGGTAAAATAGAAATCCCCCTTGACGGAAAAGAGGCAATAACGCTTTACAGAACTGAAAAACGATTTTCAAACGTTGCAAGTCTTTTGTCCGTTGAAATACCGACCGGAAGAAAGCATCAGATAAGAAGACACTTGTCCCTTCTCGGCAATCCGGTGGTGGGTGAATTTGTTTACTGGAAAAGAACTTGGAGGTATCCCCTTTACCTTTCTCCGAGAATCATGCTACACGCTTCTTCCGTGGAGTTTGAACACCCCGTTTTGAAAAAGAAAGTAAGCGTTTTCTGTCCCTTGCCGTTTGAGTTTTCTGACTTTTTAAAGTTCTTGGAAAAGACCCTTGAGGGAGTAAAAAGTGGAAGAAAAGTCTAAAAGTGGCGTTATTCTCGGCGTTGATTTGTGCTTTTCTGAAGGAAGCGTTTGCGTTGCAAAAGACGGAATTCCCGTTTCTCTGGCTTCTTGGAACGCTTACAGGGAACATTCCGTAAAAATCTTCGTGGAAATTGAAAGATGTCTTGAAAATGCGGGACTCAAAGTTGAAGATGTTGATAAGGTGGTTGTAAGTTCCGGACCCGGTTCGTTTACCGGAGTGAGGCTTTCGGTTACTGTCGGGAAAGTCTTTAAAGTTTGCGGAAAAAGCGAAGTTTACAGCGTTTCAACCCTTTCTGCCCTGAGGTTCGGATACGAAAAACTCGGTAAAGAAGTAGTTCCGGTTATTCCTGCAAGAAAAGAAAGGTTTTATGCCTTTGACGGAGAAGACCTCACCGAAGACGAACTTGTCAAAAGGTTAAAAGGTTTGAACGACCCTATCGTCGTGTTCAAAGGGCAGGAAGTTCCGGACTTCTTAAAAGAATTTCCCGTGATATTTGAACTTACACCCCTTGCAAAGAAACTCGTTTTAATGGAAAAGCACTTTAAGGAATTGACGTTTGACTACGTGAGACCTCCGGATGCCAAGCCGATGGTGTGATATACTTAAACTGATAATCAAAACCTTGGGAGGTGACGGATGTTAAAAGACGAAAACCTGAAAGAACTTGCAAGAAAAAAGTTTCACCAGTTTAAAACCCTTGAGAAAAAACACCAAGAACTTGACGACATAATAGACAAAATGGAAAAGAAGGCGTTTCTTACACCGAAAGAAGAGGAAGAGTTAAAAAAACTAAAGGCTGAAAGGCTTTTCATAAGAGACCAAATGCTTCAACTTATGAAAAAAGCACAGGAGGAAGCAAATGAGGAGTGATGTTTTAAGGGAGTTTGAGAAACTTCCGGCAAGAGCCTTGATGCTTGCCACCGGAATAAGCAAGAAGGACATTAACAAACCTCTGATAGGGATTATTTCAAGTTGGACGGACCTCGTTCCCGGACACGTTGACATGTATGCCCTTGAAAGGTTCATAGAAAGGGGAGTGGCAAGCGCGGGAGGAACTCCCTTTATCGTCAGGGTTCCTGCCATTTGTGACGGAGTGGCAATGGGACACGAGGGAATGAGGTTTTCCCTGCCTTTGAGGGAAATTATTGCAGATGCAGTTGAAGATGTCGTTAACGCTCATTGTCTTGACGGGATAGTTCTTTTGACCGCTTGCGATAAGATAACTCCGGGAATGTTAATGGGGGCTGCGAGGGTAAACCTTCCGACCGTTGTGGTTACTGCAGGACCCATGCTTGCAGGAAGAAGGGGAAATGAGCGTTTGGACCTTGTCACTCATACATTTGAAGCAATCGGCAGATACAAATCAGGAGAACTTACCCTTGAAGACCTTGAAGAACTTGAGGAAAGGGCATGTCCTTCTTCGGGTTCTTGTCAAGGAATGTTTACTGCCAACACGATGGCTTGTCTTACAGAGGCAATGGGACTTTCCCTTCCATACTGCGGAACTTCTCCCGCTCCCCTTGCAGAGAAAAAGAGAATCGCAGAACTTTCGGGAGAGATTGTCGTAAGGCTCGTAAAAGAAGGAATCAAGTTCAGGGACATCTTAAACGAAAAGGCTTTGAGAAACGCAATCAGGGTTGACCTTGCCCTCGGAGGTTCAACGAACACCGTTTTGCACCTTCCGGCAATAGCCTATGAAGCCGGAATAGACCTTAACATAAAAACCTTTGACGATTTGAGCAGAGAAGTTCCGAAAATTTGTGCCATAAGGCCCGGAGGGAAATATCTGCTTGAAGACCTTCACTTTGCAGGGGGAATTCCGGGGGTTCTAAAACGCCTTCAGCACTTGATAGAAGACAATCCGACGGTTTCCTTCAAGAGCATAAAAGAAATTGCAAGTTCTGCGAAAATTGAAGATGAGGACGTAATAAGAAGCGTTGAAAATCCGTATTCAAAGGAAGGAGGGATAGCAATACTCTACGGTAATCTTGCTCCGGACGGAGCGGTAGTGAAGCAGGGAGCAGTTTCCGAAAAAATGAAAGTGTTTGAAGGGACCGCAAGGGTCTTTGACAGCGAAGAGTCTGCCATGAAAGCGGTAATGGAAGGAAAGATTAAAAAGGGAGACGTTATCGTAATAAGGTATGAGGGGCCGAAAGGCGGTCCGGGAATGAGGGAAATGCTTGCGGTGACTGCTGCAGTAATGGGAATGGGGCTTGGAGAATCCGTGGCTCTGATAACCGACGGAAGGTTCTCTGGAGGAACTCACGGTCCGTGCATCGGCCACATTTCTCCGGAGGCTGCAGAGGGCGGTCCCATAGGCGTTGTGGAAGACGGAGACAAGATATTCATTGACATTCCGAACAGAAAACTTGAACTAAAAATTCCGGAAAGAGAACTCAAAAGAAGACTTTCTTCTTTCAAGCCCAAGCAAAAGGAAATCAAGTCAAGGCTTTTGAGGAAATACGCAAAACTCGTAAGTTCTGCTTCCACGGGAGCGGTTCAAAAAGTTTAAAACGGGGTAACAAATGGAGAGCGTTGATAGACTTGAACTGAACAGGGAGGTAATGTTAAGACTCGTCAAAGCCTTGCTTGACGGAGAAGAACTTGACAAGGTTGCAAAGATTATAAGCCTTGACCCGAACCTTTCCGCAAGACTCTTAAAGTTTATAAACTCTCCTTACTTCGGATTAAGGAAAGAGATAAAGTCCATCGTTCAAACCGTGGCTTACTTGGGATACAGAAACCTGAAAGACTACATCTTCGTTCTCCTTTCCACCTCTTTCCTCGGAAAAAAGAGCAAAGAAGAGATAAAGGCAACCATAAAGTTTGCTTTTCTGTTAAGAGAAATTGCGGAAAGGGTCATGCCGGAACACGAAGACGAAGCATACATGGTCGGAATTCTTGAACCTGTTAGAGAAGAAATCGGAGAAGAAATAGCGGAACTTCTTGAAAAGGCAGGTGTTTCGGAATACGTGATAAACGGACTTTTAAATCCGCACAGCAAGTTGGGTAAGATAAAAAACGCAGGCAAAGCCCTCATGGAAATCTGTGAACCCCTTGAAAAAGGAGAAGAGGTAAAACTTCCAGAAATTTTGTCCTTTTTTAGCCTGGAAGAACTTAGAGAAATGTGCTTAACTGCAGAGAATAAGGCGATGGACATAGTTGCTACACTTTGAGCAAGAATCTTAAAAGAATCGTTGCGTAAGAACCGGCAGGCAGATAAAACTTTACCGTGATTTTTTCCTTTGTTTTTTCAACGATTTTAAAGTTTTGAGGGTTAACTACCGCTTTTCGCAAGCCGTCCGTCATAACCTTTATTCCTGCCACTTCTTTGTCAAACCATTCTCTTCTTATCCCGTATCTTCTCTGAACCTTACTGATTACTTTTCTCAAGAGGTAATCTTGAGGATGGTGTTCGTGGGCAGTGAAAGGAATTTCAAGTTGGGAAAGATAGTCCGGGTCGTAAACGTCAAGGAAGAACGATAACTTCCAGTCGTTTATGAACCTTATCCTCTTGAAAAGATATTTTTCTTCAATGTATTCCCTCAAGTATTCGTTCCAGAGGAAACTCTGAAAAGCAAAGTTGAACATTAATCTGACGTTCTTTGGAAGTATCCTGAAAGCCTTTTCGGGAGAAAGCCCCCTCATCAGCCCCTTTACGAGGTCCTTTTCGTATTCCTCAAGTTTCGGAGAGAGCGTTCTGTAAAGTTTCCTCCAGTCTCCCCAGAACTCAATGTTTCCCTTTCCCAAAAAGTAACTTTTTAAAGCCCCCTCGTAGTCTCCCTTGAGTATGTATCTCATCACAAAATCGTCCCTTCCCTTAACGCTTCCGAACCTTTGTTCTCCGAAGTAGTTCGGCATTCCGAAGTTCTTAACGATTTCAAGGTTCTTGTAGAACCTTTCCCTGAGTTCCTTTTCAAGGTTTCTTATGACTACGGTGAACTTGTTGCCTTTTAAGTCTCCTATGGAAAGAGGAATCTTGGACTTTCCAATTCTTTTTACGCAAAAGCCGGTTTCGTTTCCGTGTTGTAAGTTTTCCGCCTTTGTCCATCCCTTTTCCGTTAACTTTACGCAAAAATCTTCAAGGTTATAACTCTCCGGAATCGTCAAATACTGAGTTGTAACCGCAAACTTGTCCTTTAAACCGGCAAATCCGATTTCTTTTAAGGGAATTTTTGTAAACTTTGCAATCAGTCTTATCGCTTCAATGGTTGAAACGTTGGATTTTTTCAAAACATATACGTTGAACTTTCCTTCGTTCCCGATTTCTATTGCGGGAACTTCCTCAACTACAAAATCTTCTGGTTTTGTTTTAATCCTTTGATACAGTTTCATTTTTCAAGAACTTCAACTATAAACTTTGCACATTCAAGAAATGTAGGGAAAATTTCATTCCCGACTTTAAAGCACCCTTTCATGCCGGCAAGTAGTCCGAACTCAACGTCAGAATCTTTGTCTCCAATCATATAACTGCTTTTCAAGTCTATGTTCCACTTTTTGGAAGCGGTAAATGCAAGTTCCGGCTTTGGCTTTCTGCACGGGCAGTTATCCTCCGGTTTGTGGGGACAAAAGAAAAAGTCATCTATCTGCACGTTGTAGTCCTTTAAAAGTTCTTGGAGTTTGTCGTTTACTTTGTGAAAGTCTGACTCCCTGTAGTATCCCCTTCCGATGCCGGACTGGTTTGAAACCACAATCAACAAAAATCCCTTTTCCTTCAAAAGTTTTAGTCCTTCTCCCACTCCTTCCAAGAGTTTAACCTTGGAAGGTTCGTGAATGTAGCCGGGGTCGTGGATTAAAGTGTTGTCTCTGTCAAGGAAAATTGCCCTTTTCATTCGCACTCTTTTTCTATTCCGCAAGTTCCGTTTTCTTCAAATTCCGGCAGTTCAATGACCGGACTTCCAGAAAGGAAATCAACGATTTCGTCTTCTCCGACAAGAATTTCAATTCTTCCTTTCTGTTTTGAAATCAAAATGGGAACTTCAGAAATCCCAAGGTCTTTTACGAGGTTTAAAACTTTGTTTACATTTACTTTTTTCAGTTCAACGTCGTTCTTTTCTGCAAACTCAATGACCTTTTCACAGTGAGGACAATCGTTTTTGAAAATCAAAGTTAATCCTTCTTCCAACTTAAAGTGTTCTGGAGCAACAAGAAACATTGAAGATACGGCAAACAAAAATCCCAAAAAGCCGTAAACCGCTTCTTTATATCTTACAACGGAAATTAAAAGAAAAATCGCAAAAATTATCATGCAAAACTGGCAGATTTCTTTCAAGTAAAAGAGTTGATAGCCGACAAAAACTCCTTCCGCGCTTAGAATACCCGTAAGGGCAAGGGTTATTATTCTGCTTCCTGTTTTTTCTTTGACAAAAGTTGAAACAAAAATCGTGCAAAAAGCCAGAAAACCGGCAAGAAGTATGTAGTATTCGTGAACTCCGGCACTTTCAAGAACTACTTTGCATCCCCTTGAAGTGCAAAGGCTCTTTCCCGCGTTTAGAAGGAATCCTTCCAATGCGATGAGAAAACATCCAATCAGAGAAAGAGCCCTTACCATAACTTGCCTCCGCCAGTTTAGATTTGACGATTCGTAACTTCAATAACTTTTTCTAATGTCTCGTAAGGTTTTCCCTTTTCTAACGATTCCTTTGCAAGTTCAATACCTTCCTTTATGCTGTTAACTCTTCCTCCAGCAAGAAGGGCAAAAGCGGAGTTAATTAAAACTATGTCGGTTTTTGCTCCATCTTCTTTTCCTTTTAGAATTCTCAAAATTATCTCCCTGTTTTCTTCCAACGTTTCTCCTGCTTTAAGTTCCTCCGGTGGTGAACTTTTAAGCCCAAAGTCCTCCGGAGAAACTTCGTAAGTTTTGATTTTCCCTTCCGAAATTTCCACTACCTTTGTAGGAGCACAAACAGTTATTTCGTCCATTCCATCCTTTCCGTGAACAACAAATGCTTTTTTGACTCCTAAATTTACAAGAACTCTTGCGAGTTTTTCAGTAAGTTCTTCTGAAAATACTCCCATAAGTTGCCGTTTTGCTCCTGCAGGATTTGTCATTGGGCCAAGTAAGTTAAAGATTGTTCTAATCCCAAGTTCTTTTCTCGGCTTTGCAACATTTGCCATTGCGGGATGAAAGCAAGGGGCAAACATAAAACCGAAGTTCGTTTCACTAATACAATTAGCAACCTGTTCGGGCTTTAGAACTATTTTCACTCCCAAGGCTTCCAAAATGTCTGCACTTCCGCACTTACTTGAAACAGACCTATTTCCGTGCTTTGCAACCGGAACTCCACAAGAAGCAACGACAAAAGCGACTGCCGTTGAAACATTAAAGGTTCCCTTTAAATCACCACCCGTTCCGCAAGTATCTACTATCTTTTCTCTGATTTCTTCAGGAAGAGGCACTTTAAGGCTCTTTTCTCTCATAGCGGAAACGGCTCCGGTTATTTCCTCCACGGTTTCTCCCTTAGCCCTTAGTGCTACGAGAATACCTCCGATTTGAGCTTCTGTTAACTTCCCTTCCATTATGTTGTCAAACAACGCCTTTGCCTCTTCACAAGAAAGGTTTTTCTTCTCAACCAGTTTGTTAAGAACGTCTTTTACCTCCATATTCCACCTCCTCCTTGCGGGTTTATTTTAGTCTTCCATTTCCTTTTGGTCAAACCTTTGGAAGGAATGCATTAATTCGTTATTGACAATCTGTTTTGTTTCTGATATCATCAAATCCGAAATAGCAAATGATAGGCGGGGTGGGAGATGGCTAAAATCGGTGTTGTTCTTTGCACCTGCGGTGATACCCTCTCGGAAAAAATAAACTTTGAGGAATTAAAGGAGTTCATTAAGTCTTTTCCAGAGGTTGAAGAGGTTCTGATAACGAAGGATTTCTGTAAGTCTCCCGAGGAAAAAGTTTCTCACCTAAAAGGAAAAGTTGATGCTCTTATCTTCGGAGGATGTTCTGAACGTTCTTCGCTACAGTTCAACGAGGACAGGGCTAAAAAACTCGTTGAGTATCTTGGAATAGACCCGTCAATGTATGAAACGATGAATTTAAGGGAACAGTGTTGCTTCATTCACGAGGACAAGGAAGGAATAAACCAGAAAGCAAAAGACATGTTTTTAATTGCCTTTAGTAAACTCAAAACCGCGAGTAAGAGTTTTAGGTTTTCCCCAAAGAAAAGGGTTTTGGTTGTAGGTGGAGGAGTTGCAGGGCAAAGGTGTGCTCAAACTTTGTCAGACTTGGGAATTGAAACCGTCCTTCTTGAGGAAAAACCTTATCTTGGTGGCCTTTCCGCACAACTTAGTTTCGTGTGGCAATCGGAAGGTTATCCTTCTGTTTGCACAACAGAATGCGTAATGCCCGTCGTTGGAAGGGATACAGTTTTTAGGAACATTAAGTTGATGCTTAACTCTCAGGTCGTTGATGTTGTTAAGGAAAACGGAAACTTTAAGGTGAAAATCAAAAAGAAAGCCCAAAAAGTTGACCCCGAAAAGTGCATAGGTTGCGGAAAGTGTGCACAAGTTTGCCCGGTTGAAGTTCCCAACGAGTTTGAACTCGGTAAAAAAACGAGAAAAGCAATAGACAAACCGTTTGCCCTTGCACTTCCCGATACCTACCACATCCTTGAATCTGCCTGCACTCTTTGTGGCGAGTGCGAAAAGGTATGTCCCACAGGTGCTATTAACCTTAATGCGAAAGATGAATACGTGGAAGAAGAATTCGGAGCAATTGTTCTGGCAACGGGACTGAAAGGAAAGGATTTGAGCGTTTACGAAGAACTTGGATACAAATATCCAGAAGTTATTACTCTCATAGAACTTGAAAGATACCTTGCAAACCAGTTCTACCAGAAAAAGCCGAAGGAAATTGCCTTCGTTCTTTGTAAGAAAGACTCTGTCGGATATTGTTCAAAACTTTGTTGTCTTGCAACGGTAAAGTCAGCAGAGTTTATAAGCAAGATGTTTCCTGATATCAAAATCAGAGTTTTTTACTTGAGCCTTAGAACCACCGGCAGGGCTTTTGAGGAGTTAAGAAGAAGGGCTGAGAAAAACCGCGTTGAATTCATAGAGGAACCCGTTCTCAAGGTAGTTAAAAACAACGGAAAGTTAACCGTAGAAACCGAAAAAGGGAAGTATTCTGCGGACCTTGTGGTTCTTGCTGAACCTCTTGTTCCGTCTCAAACAAAACTCACCAAGATTCTTGAGGTTGAAACAGACCGGTTTGGCTTCCCCGTGGAGTTTCAGCCTAAAGTCGTCAATCCCCTTGAAACTTATGTTGAGAGAGTCTTTGTCGCTGGTGGAGCAAAGGGATTCAAGGACATCCAAGAAAGCATTGAATCAGGGCATGCGGTAGCGGTTAAAGTATTCAATGCTTTGAACGAACAAACGAAAAAGTTTTACTCAAAAGTTGACCCTGAAAAGTGTTCAAAATGTGGAACTTGTGCAATGTCCTGTCCCCACGGAGCGGTAATTATCAAAAAGGGAGAAAAGCCAGAGGAAAACATCGTTGAAATTGACCCGGGCTTTTGTAGAGGTTGCGGTTTATGTTATTCTGCTTGTCCCTCAAACGCTATTAGGTTCTTTAACTTTGAAGACATGCAAATCATCAAAATGGCTGAAAACGCTTTCAAGAACTTACCGCCCGGAAAGCCAAGGATTCTTGCCTTCCTGTGTTATTGGTGCTCTTACGGAGCGGGAGACCTCATGGGTATAAAAGGAGAGAAACTCCCAGAAAACCTAAGGGTTATAAAAACAAGGTGTTCTGCTTCCCTTAGTCTGGATGCCATCGTGGAAATCATAGAAAGAGACCTTGCGGATGCAATCATCGTTGCGGGATGTTCAAAAGGGAACTGTCATCATCTCTGGGGTAATTACATGCAGGAAAGCAGAATTTCCGCACTGAACGAGAACTTACGACTTCTTGGAGTAAGCGACAAGATTGTTCGCTGGGAATACATCGGCGTTGCTGCTTGGAAGAAACTTGCGAAAGTCATTAGAGAGGTTAACAAGAAATTGTTGGAAGTTAAAGGAGGGAAGTGATGAAGAAGATTAGAATGGCTTACTACCTTGCCGGCGGTTGTGCAGGATGTGATACTTCAATTGTGGATACATCGGAAAGTTTGCTGGAGTTCCTTGAGCACGTAGAACTCCTGTTTTTTGCCCCGACGATTGCGGACGCAAAGTATAAAGACCTTGAAAGTCTGCCAGACGGCTACATAGACGTAGGATTTGTCAGCGGAAACATAAGGAACACCGAACACGAACACATTGCCAAAGTAATGAGGAAAAAATGCAAGGTTCTCATAGCCTTCGGAATTTGCGCTTGCCTCGGAGGAATAAAAGGATTGGTCAACCTTCATTCTCAAGAAGAACTCCTTAAAAAGGCTTACGTTGACACCTTTAGCACCGACAATCCCGAAGGGATTGTTCCACAACCGGAATCAACGGTCGGAAAATACAAACTTGAAATTCCAGCCTTGAAACCTGCAAGGGCGTTGGACCAAGTAGTTGAAGTTGACTACTACATCGGAGGATGTCCTCCATCTTACAACCACATTAAGAAAGCCTTTAAAGCAATACTTGAAAATAACCTGCCTCCCAAAGGAAGTTGGATAACCATGGGACATGCGGTTTGTGACGTATGCCCGAGAAATCCTATAAGGGAAGGGGAGAAGAAGGTTAAACCAACAGATGTTAAGAGGTTTATTGAAAAGCCTCCGGAAGATATGTGCTTACTTGAGGCAGGATACCTGTGTTTGGGTCCCGTAACCCTCGGAGACTGTGATGCAGCGTGCATAAAAGCAAACTCCCCTTGCAGAGGTTGTGGAGGTCCGATTCCCGGAGTTAAAGACTTCGGAGTAAAGGCTATGAGCACGATAGCAACGACCCTTGGCAACGTTGAACTGTTAAAGAAAGTTCCGGCACCCATTCATCTCTTTTACAGATACAGTTTGCCAAAATCTACCCTCGTGAAGAAAAAGTAAAATCTTTCGTTAGGGGGCAATCATGAGAGAAATAAAAATAGAACCCATAACAAGACTTGAAGGACACGGCAAAATAACCATCTTTCTTGATGAAAACGGAAACGTTGAGGAAGTTTTCTTTCAAGTAGTTGAGTTCATGGGCTACGAGAAGTTTCTTCAGGGAATGCCCATAGAAGAAGTTCCGAGAACCGCAAGCACGATTTGCGGAGTTTGCAGGGCTGTTCACTATACCGCTGCCACCAAGGCTTCCGACGAAATCTTTTCCGTAGAACCTCCGCCCGTTGCCAAAAAACTAAGGGAACTCCTGCTTCTTGCTCACCACATTGAAGACCACACAGAAATCCTTTACGCTCTCGGCTTGCCGGACTTTATATGCGGTCCCACCGCACCTCCTCAGGAAAGAAATCTTATCGGAGTTGCCAAAAAGGTCGGGAAAGAAACCGTTAAGGAAATTCTGAAAAAGAGATTTTCCGCAGCAAGAATCGTTGAAATATTGGGAGGAAAACCCGTTCATCCCGTAAGCACCCTGCCGGGAGGCTGGGCAAAAACGCTGACGGAGGAAGAAAGACAGGAAATTCTCAAACTTGCAGATGACTGCCTTGAACTCGGCAAAATTACCGTTGAGTTCTTTAAAGAAGTTGTTTTGAAAAATCCCGAATACAGGTCTTGGCTGAAAAACGAACACTTCAACGTGGTTACAAACTATCTCGGAACGGTTGATGAAAATATGAAAGTGGCATACTACGACGGAACCCAAAGGATTGTTTCTCCCGAAGGAAAAGAGGTTGCAAGGTTTAGGGGCAAAGAATACTTAAACTACATAGCAGAAAAAACGCTTCCCTGGTCTTATTCCAAGTTTCCTTTCCTGAAGCAGGTCGGATGGAAAGGACTGGTTGACGGTGCGGGAACGAGTCTGTGCAGTGTTGGTCCTTTAGCCAGGTTCAACGCATCGGAAGGTTATTCAACTCCGCTTGCTCAGAAAGAATACGAAGAAATGGTTGAGTTTTACGGAGGAAAACCCGTTTACAACATCTTTGCTTACCACTGGGCAAGGGCGATAGAAATCCTGAATCAAGCAGAAATGGTTAAGAAAATCGCAGAAGACCCTTCAATAACGAGTCCCGAAACGACCGCTCCCCTTGGAAAGGTAAGCGGAGAAGGTGTCGGAATAATTGAAGCACCGAGGGGAACTCTCATTCACCACTTTATAACGGACGAAAACGCAATCGTAAAAGATGTTAACATGATAGTTCCAACCACATTTAACAACGGTTCAATAAACATTGCGGTTAAAAAGGCAGCCAAGTTCTTTATAAAAAACGGAGAAGTAAACGAAGGAATTCTTAACCAGATAGAAATGGCACACAGGCCTTTTGACCTCTGTCTTGCATGTGCAACGCACTCCTATCCGAGCCAGCATTCCTTTACCTTTGAAGTTTACAACCACAGGGGCGAACTGGTTAAGAAGTTTTAATGAGCGATTCGGAATTCGTAGTTATTTGCTTCGGTAATCCGGAATTCGGTGATGACCGTTTGGGGTATGAGGTTTCGCAGATTTTAGAAAGTAAGTTTAACACCGTTCACCTGCTTTCTCCTTCTCTTGACGTAGTGTTTTATCTTGAAAAGGTTTCAAAAGTTGCTTTTGTTGATGCTTTCAAAATAGGAGGAAAACCGGGAACCGTTTATGAAGTTGACATAAGCGAAATTCCCGAAACTTACAAAATCTCAACCCATTCAAAAAACCTGAAGGAAATAGTTGAAATTGCAAGTTATTCGTTCGGAAAGAATTACACGGCAAAGTTGTTTGGAATTGAAGGAGAAAATTTTGCTCCTTCCAGAACTTTAAGCAAAGCGGTGAAAGTTTCAATCCCTGCCCTTATTGAACGGATTAACATTTTTTATAATTCCCCGTAAACTCCATCATCCTTTGCGGGGTTCTGCCATGGCTCTTGTAATTGCCATTTCGGGTTTTCACAATTCCGGCAAGACATCTTTGGGAGAAAAGGTGGTTAGAAGGTTAAAGGAACTCGGCTTGAAAGTTGCCGTTTTGAAATCAACAAAGCACGAGGATGTCTTTGAAGAAAAAGAGGGAAAAGATACGGTCAGATACCTAAACTGCGGAGCGGACATTGTGGGCATTACGAACCGCAAAGAAGTAACCCTGAGGTTAAAAGTAAGCGAACTTGACAAAAACTGGATTTCTTACTTTTTCAAAGATTATGACGTCGTCGTGTGTGAAGGGTTTAAGAGCGAAAAAGATATTCCCAAGTTTTGGGTCGGAAAGGGCGGAGAGAACTTTCCCGGCGTTTTGAAAAGGGTAAGTTCCGAAGATGCGGACATTGTTGTGGAAGAAATAATGAAACTACTCAAGGAGGAAAATCCTTGTGTTCTCTTTGTAAACGAAAGAGAAGTCAAGATGAAACCTTTTGTGTCCCGGGCTTTGGCGGAGGTGGTAAAAGGCTTCATTTCTTCTTTGAAGGGTATTCCGGAATCTATCAAAGAGGTTTCGGTCAGCATAAGGGAAAAGAATGTATAATTTCTCTTGCACGCTTTAGGGGAGAGAGGATGAATAGTGAAAAAGAGGAAGTTTGTTGACCTCTTCTTCTCAAAACTTGTTCTCTTTTCCTCACTGCTTGTAGTTTTGATTTTTGTCCTCCTTTTTGCGGTTCTTTACGGAGAGTCAAGGTTGGCGATTGAAAAGTTCGGCTTCTGGAAGTTTGTTTTCTCCGCTTCTTGGAACCCTCCGAAGGAAATTTTCGGCGGTGCTCCGGCAATAGTTGGAACGCTTATAAGTTCCGCAATAGCAATCTTCCTTGCAGTCCCAATAGCCCTTGGAATAGCAATCTTTTTAACGGAAGTTGCTCCTCATAGCATAAGGGAAGTGGTGAAAACGGCCGTTGAACTTCTTGCGGTTATTCCTTCAATCATTTACGGAATGTGGGGATTGTTCTTCTTTGCACCCTTTATGAGAGACCACGTTCAACCGCTGATTCACAAAACGCTGGCAAAACTTCCCGTTATCGGGGTTTTGTTCTCCGGTCATTCTCCCGGAGTAGGTCTTTTGACCGCTTCCATTGTTCTTTCAATAATGATTCTTCCGTTTACAACTTCCATCGCAAGGGAATCCTTTGAACTCGTGCCGTCCATTTTGAAAGAATCCGCATACGCTCTCGGAGCAACGAAGTGGGACGTTTTGAAAGACGTGGTAATCCCTTATGCCAAAACGGGAATAGTGGGAGGAGTGGTTTTATCCCTCGGCAGGGCTTTGGGAGAAACGATGGCAGTTACGTTCGTTATGGGAAATCAACCCGTGATACCCCATTCCCTCCTTTTACCAGCGACTTCCATAACCGTAACTCTTGCAAACGAGTTTACCGAAGCAGATACCGACATATACCTTTCTTCCCTGTTTTTGCTGGCTTTTATCCTGCTTGTCATAAGTTTTTTGGTGATAACTGCCGGCAAACTCCTGCTTTTAAAGGGGAAATCTTATGGACGCATTTAGCAAAAGGAAATTCAAGAGTTCTTTAGTTTTGTTTCTTTCTTCCCTTTCTGCGATTTTCGGACTTCTCTGGCTTTTCTTGATTTTGGGAACTTTAATCGTGAAGGGAGTTTCCCACATTTCCTTTGAAACCGTTTTCGGAGAACCTCCTTCCCCGGGTTCGGAAGAAGGAGGGCTTTTGCACGCAATAGTCGGACAGTTTGTCCTTGTAATACTTGCGAGTCTTCTTGGAATTCCCGTCGGAATACTCGCCGGAACCTATGCGGTTGAATACGGCAGGGGCTATTTTACCCTTTTTTTGAGGGAACTGTGCGACGTCATGACGAGCGTTCCTTCAATAGTCATAGGTGCTTTCGTCTATGCGGTTGCGGTGAAACCTTTCGGCCATTTTTCCGGAATTTCCGGGGCGATTTCCCTCGCAATACTTATGATTCCTGTCGTTTTCAAAACCACGGAAGGGATTTTGTCTCTCGTTCCTTCAGAACTCAGGGAAGCGGGTTATGCCCTCGGGGCTACGAAGTTCAACGTGATTAAAGACATAGTTTTTAGGTATTCCGTAAACGGAATCGTAATGGGAGTTATTCTTGCGGTAGCAAGAATAGGAGGGGAAACTGCTCCGTTGCTTTTCACTTCGTTTAACAACAACTTCTTTTCCTTAAACATTTTCGGTCCCATCGCATCTTTGACGGTAACGATGTATGATTATGCCATGAGTCCTTACCGCTACTGGCAAAACCTCGCGTGGGTCGGAGCGATTCTTCTTACCTTTTCAGTTTTGAGTGCCAACATACTGGTAAAATTTTTAGCAAAAAGAAAAGCAAGGGGTTAAGACAATGGAAGAAGTGTTTTTTGAAGATGAAGAACGGGGAATAAAGATAATTAACGACGATTTCCTTAAAACTACTTCTGTTGAGCCAGAATCCGTTGACCTGATAGTAACCTCTCCTCCTTACAACGTTGACATCCATTACGGAACGTTCAAGGATGACATCCCTTATGAAGACTATTTGGAATTTACCGGAGAATGGTTAAAAAAGGCTTTGTCCTTGGCGAAAAAGGACGGTAGGCTGTGCCTTAACCTTCCTCTTGACAAGAGTAAGGGAAGACAATCTTCCGGCTTTCAAAGTGTGTATGTTGATGTGGTTAATGTAGCTAAAAAGGTTGGCTGGAAATACTTTTCAACTATCATTTGGAATGAAGGAAATATTTCTCGCAGAACCGCTTGGGGTTCGTGGTTAAGTCCCACAGCCCCTTATGTCATAGCCCCGGTGGAAGTTATCGTCGTTTTCTACAAAGAAGTTTGGAAGAAAAACAGGAAAGGTCGTTCAGACCTCACAAGGGAAGAGTTTTTAGAGTGGACGAACGGACTGTGGACCTTTTCCGGGGAAAGTAAGAAAAGAGTAAAACATCCTGCTCCTTTTCCTTTGGAATTACCTAAAAGGTGCATAAAACTTTTTAGTTTCGTCGGAGATACCGTTCTTGACCCATTTCTCGGAAGTGGCACTACGCTTATCGCTTGTGCTTTGTTAAACCGTAAAGGGATTGGCATTGAAATTGACAGGCAATATTGCGAAATTGCTCTAACAAGGTTAAAAAAGGAGGCAAATATTCTTCAAGGGGCTTTAATAAAATGACCTTGTCGGGCTTGTGTAAGAAAGAATTTCTTGAAGTTTTAGTTTCTTCGTATAATCGGATAGTTTTACAAGAGTTTGATGGTTGCTATCTCAAAGGGCTTGAAAACTTTGAAGACATTGCGGAAAAAAAGTTAAGAAAAATTGCGGAAGAATACTACAGTAGCCCCAAGAGTGTAAATCAAGCCTGGCGAAGTTGTAAGGGAAAACTTTACGAGTTTGCTGTATTTAATTACATAAAAAGCGTGGTGGAAGAAAACGAACTTTTTAGAAAACACCTATCGGTTGAATTCGGCAAAAATCAAGTTGTAATACGAAACTGGACTGAAATTTTCCCAGACTTGGACATTGTTATCACGGAGCAAAAAACGAAAAAAGTTAAAGCAATTTTGTCTTGTAAGACGAGTCTAAGGGAAAGACTTACAGAAAGTGCTTTCTGGAGAAGGGAGTTTGAAAAAATTGGATTAGATTCTATCAAGGTTGTTCTCGTTACTACTGACAAAGACAACGAACTGAAAGGGGAGAAAAACAGATACATACTACTTCACGTCATTGATTGCACTTTTATAACAGAACCACGAAAATACCAAGAACTGATAGAAGTTTACAGGATGAGATACGGAAACAGACCTGATTTTGAAAAACTCGCTCAGAAAGTAAAGCCGATTTCTGACATCAGCAATTTTTTGGAGACTCTTCTGAAGGAGGGAAGATGACCTACATCGTTGAAATCAAAGAACCTGCAAAGATTGTTGTGGAAAACTTGAACTTTTACTATGGAAACAACCATGTTTTGAAAAACATAAACTTCAACATCCCGGAAAAGCGAATAACAGCCCTGATAGGCCCTTCTGGCTGTGGAAAAACGACTCTTTTGAGGTGCTTTAACAGGATGCACGACCTTTATCCCGGAAACAGATACGAAGGAAGGATACTCCTTGACGGAGAAAACATACTTGAAAAAGATTACGATGTCATAAGATTGAGAAGCAGGGTCGGAATGGTCTTTCAAAAACCCACTGCGTTTCCGATGTCTATTTTTGAAAACGTCGCTTACGGCTTGAGGTTAAAGGGCATAAAAAATAAGTCTGAAATTCAGGACAGGGTTGAAAAGGCTTTAAAAGACTCCGCTTTGTGGGACGAAGTTAAAGACAGACTTCACGAATCCGCCCTCGGTCTTTCCGGAGGACAACAACAAAGGCTTTGCATAGCAAGAGCCATAGCGGTTGAACCGGAGGTTCTTCTCTTTGACGAACCAACTTCTGCCCTTGACCCCATTTCAACTGCAAAGATTGAAGAACTCGTTGCAAGTCTAAGGGATAAAATTACCGTGGTAATCGTTACCCACAACATGCAGCAGGCTGCAAGGGTCTCCGACTACACCGCATTCCTTTACATGGGAGAACTGGTAGAATTCAACAGAACGGATGAACTGTTCGTTAAACCGAAGGAAAAACTCACAGAAGACTACATCACGGGCAGGTTCGGTTAGATGTATGAAATTTACGTTTCAAAAAAGCCGATTGACGGAAGAGAAATCAAGGAAATAAACGGGATTGAAGTAATTGTTCCCGTTCAAGTTCACGAAGGAACTCCGGCGTTCGTCGGAAGGAAAAAAGAACGACCGAAGGCGGATGCCCTCGTTACCGACTCAAACAAGTTCTGGATAGGAGTTTTGACCGCTGACTGTCTTCCGATATTTCTGATTGGAGACGGAGTTGTCGGAGTTATTCACGCAGGTTGGAGGGGAACACTCAAGGGAATAACATACAACACGTGCAAGTTTATAAACCAGTTTTCAAAGATTAAGAAAGCCATTTTGGGAGTTTGTATATGCAAAAACTGCTATGAAGTCGGAGATGACGTTTTCTCTCAATTTCCGAGGGGATATTGGAGTTGCTTCAAGTCAAAAGGCGGAGGAAAATTCTTGTTTGACCTTAAAAAAGCAAACATAATTCAATTGAGGGCTTGCGGAGTGAGCGAAATTGAAGAGATGGAAGGTTGCACATATTGCAATAACGACCTGTATTTTTCTTATCGCAAGGAGAAAACCCAGAAAAGAAATCTCTTTGCCATCAGGTTAAAGTGAAGGAAGTTCATCTTCTTCTTGCTCTTTCTCTCAAGAAGGGAATAGGTCCCAAAACGATTTTAAAGGGAATAGAATCGGGAGATTTGGAAAACTGGATTAGGGAAAATCGCATTGACCTTGAAGAAGAACTAAAACTTGCAGAAGAAGAAATTAAACTTTCCGAAAAATTCGGAGTTTCCCTGATACCGATAACTTCTTCCGAGTATCCTCCTCTGTTAAAAGAAATTCCTGACCCTCCTCCCGTTCTTTACGTTAAGGGAAATATCCCGAAGATTCCCTCAATAGCGGTTGTAGGTTCAAGGAAGTGTTCGGAATACGGCAGAAGAATTGCCTTTAAACTCGGAAAGTTTCTTGCGGAAAACGACATTTGCGTTGTAAGCGGGCTTGCCTACGGCATTGACAGTAAAGCCCACGAAGGAACGGTATCTTGCGGAGGAAAAGGAGTAGCGGTTCTCGGATGCGGACTCAAAAACGTTTATCCTCCGTCCAACAGAAAACTTGCTCAGAAAATCGTTGAACTCGGAGGTGCTTTGGTCAGCGAGTTTCCGTTGCAAACACCTCCCTTGAAGGAGAACTTTCCGAGAAGAAACAGAATCATAAGCGGATTGAGTTACGGAATCGTTGTCGTTGAAGCAAGAGAAAAAAGCGGAACAAAGATAACCGTCAGACACGCCCTTGAACAGGGAAGGGTTGTTTTTGCAGTTCCCGGAAACATTGAATCTCCCTTTAGCAAAGGAACGAACCAACTCATTTCCGAAGGAGCGATTCCCCTTTACGAATTTGAAACAATTTTTGAGGAACTGAAATTTCTCAAAAGAAAGGAAAAACGCAAGAAAGAAGTTCAGTCTCCCGTCGTTGAAGCACTTAAGGAATCACCGAAAACGTTTGACCAACTGCTTGAAAAAACGGGACTTTCTTATCAAAAACTTTCCTTTGAACTTTCCGTCTTGGAAATGAAGGGGGTTGTTAAAAGGGAGGGAATGTTTTATGTTATGGTGGACTGAACAACAACCGGGGGTGAAAAATGCTTGACAACTTCGGAAACTTCAAAAGGAGTTGTTATTGTGCAGAACTCGGAGCAAAGGATGTCGGCAAAACGGTAAAACTTGCAGGATGGGTTGATTCTACAAGAGACCACGGAGGGGTGATATTCGTTGACCTCAGGGACAGAACGGGAAAGGTTCAAGTGGTGTTTTCTCCGCAGATAAGCGAAGAACTTGTAGCAAAAGCAAGGAAACTCAGGCACGAATTCGTCATAGCGGTAGAAGGTGAAGTCAAGAAAAGACCCCCAGGAACGGAAAACCCGAAACTTAAAACGGGAGAGATAGAAGTTTACGCAAAAGATTTGAAAATTCTGAACAAGTCTTTGCCCCTTCCGTTTCCGATAGAAGACTCTTCCAAACCGTCGGAAGAGGTGCGTTTAAAGTTCAGGTTCCTTGACCTGCGAAGGAAAAGGATGTTCAAAAACCTTGAGTTCAGACACAAAGTTTGCCAAATTACAAGAGAATTCCTGAACTCTCTCGGGTTCATAGAAGTTGAAACTCCGTTCTTGACAAAAAGCACTCCGGAAGGAGCAAGGGACTTTCTCGTTCCGAGCAGACTTTATCCGGGAAAGTTTTATGCCCTTCCTCAATCTCCGCAACTTTTTAAGCAAATTCTAATGGTTGCCGGCATTGACAGATACTATCAAATAGTCAGGTGCTTTCGCGACGAAGACCTCAGGGCTGACAGACAGCCGGAGTTCACCCAGATAGACTTTGAGATGTCCTTCGTTTCGGAAGAAGATGTGATGAACGTTGCGGAAAACCTTGTCAGAAAACTTTACAAAGAACTTTTGGACGTTGAAATTAAAGATGTGCAAAGAATTACGTATGAAGAAAGCATTAACAAGTATGGCACAGACAAACCTGACGTTCGCTTCGGTCTTGAACTAAAAGACATAACCGAAGTAGCAAAGGTTTGTAATTTCAAAGTTTTCAGAAGTGTTGCGGAAAAAGGCGGAATAGTCAAAGGAATTTGTCTTCCCGGAGGAGCAAAACTCTCAAGAAAGGAAATAGACGATTTGACGAACTTTGCAACGGAACTCGGGGCAAAAGGGCTTGCATGGATTAAAGTTTTGCCGGACACTTTGCAGTCTCCCATCGTGAAGTTCTTTTCCGAGGGAGAAATCAACAAAATTCTTGAAACCTTTAACGCAAAACCCGGAGACATTTTGTTCTTCGTTGCGGACAACAAGGAAACTACAAACTTGGTTCTTTCAAACCTGAGAATAAAACTTGCCAGAATGAACGGTTTGATTGACGACAAAAAGATTGCTCCGGTTTGGGTGGTTGATTTTCCCATGTTTGAATGGAACGAGGAGGAAAACAGGTGGGAAGCACTTCACCATCCGTTCACAAGTCCGAAAGAAGAGGACTACGAACTTATTGAGAAAGACCCCGGAAAAGTCAGAGCAAGGGCTTACGACATAGTTTTGAACGGTGTTGAAATCGGAGGGGGAAGCATTCGTATCCACAGGAAGGACGTTCAAGAAAAGGTCTTCAAAACCATAGGAATTTCTCAAGAAGTTGCGGAAGAAAGGTTCGGCTTTCTGCTCAGGGCTTTGGAATACGGAGCACCCCCTCACGGAGGACTGGCTTTCGGGCTTGACAGATTGTGTGCGGTAATGCTCAACGAACCTTCAATCAGAGAAGTAATTGCCTTTCCGAAAACCCAGCGGGGACAATGTCTTCTTACGGAAGCACCTTCAGAGG
The DNA here is from genome assembly GCA_964654625.1 of uncultured bacterium. Classification (GTDB taxonomy): domain Bacteria; phylum Aquificota; class Aquificia; order Desulfurobacteriales; family Desulfurobacteriaceae; genus CAZZKT01. Next base: position 1,487 of record CAZZKT010000006.1, on the reverse strand, counting down.
TTGAGACAGAGCAACTTGAAGAACTCCACCTCAAAGTTATCGGGGGAGAAAAGTGAAAAGACTTCCCGTCGTTTCAATCGTCGGAAGACCAAATGTCGGAAAGTCTTCCTTGTTTAATCGTTTGGTCGGAGAAAAACTTGCAATAATTGACGATACTCCAGGAATCACGAGAGACAGAATAACAAGAGAAGCAAATCTCGGAGACATAAGGGTCGTTCTCGTTGATACCGGAGGAGTGGTTCCCGATGCCACCGGAATGGAAAAACTCGTCACCGAACAGGCTAAAAGGGCAATAGAAGAAGCGGATGTTCTCGTTTTTGTCGTTGATGCAAAAGAAGGAATAACTCCCCTTGACTTGGAAGTTGCCAGAATTCTGAGAAAACAAAAAAAACCAGTAATAGTAGCGGTAAACAAAGTTGACGAACCGTATCAGGAAAACCTCGTTTATGACTTCTATTCTCTCGGTTTTGACAATGTCATACCCATTTCTGCCATTCACAAAATCGGAATTCCCACCCTCATTGAAGAAATAGAAAAACATTTGCCGGAAAATCTCAAAGAAATTGCAAAAAAAGAAGCAAAAAAGGTTGCAAAAAGAGAAAAAGTGATGTCCGCTATTTCCGGAGAGGACGAAAAAGAACTGGAAATAATGAGGGAAAAAGCAAGCAAGAACGAAGACTACATTGAAGAGGAAGCGGAGGAAGAACCCATTAAGGTTGCGATTGTCGGAAGACCCAACATGGGAAAGTCAACACTCCTTAACGCCCTTGTCGGAGAAGAAAGAGCGATAGTCAGTGAAATTCCGGGAACAACAAGAGATGCAATAGACTCCTACGTTAAAATCGGAGATACGGAGTTCATTTTCATTGACACCGCGGGAATCAGAAGAAGGGGAAAGATAAAAGACGTAGAATACTACTCTTACCTCAGAGCCCTTTCCGCAATAGACAGAGCGGACGTTGTCGTTCTTCTCATGGATGCCCTTGAAAGACCTACCGACAGGGATGCAAAGGTTGCGGGAATAGGTCTTGAAAAGTTCAAGCCGATTGTTCTTGCGGTGAATAAAATTGACCTCTTGAAGAGTCAGAAAGATTGGGAACTTCTACACAAAGACCTTGACCTCGTTTTTGATTTTATACCTTACGCTCCGAGGGTTTTTATTTCTGCAAAAGAAAAGAAGGGTCTTGACGAACTCTTAAAGCAGATAAAAAGCCTATACGAACAATACAGCAAGCGAATCACCACCGGCGTTTTCAACAGAACGCTTCAAAAGATAATGGAAGTTCACCAACCTCCCGTTTACAGGAACAAAGTGGTTAAGATTTACTACGGAACTCAAGTTGCAACAAAGCCACCGACCTTTGTTCTGTTTTCAAACTACCCCGAAGGAATTCCGAATTCTTTTAAAAGATTCCTTGAAAACAGATTCAGAGAAAGTTTAGGCTTCACAAAAATCCCGCTAAGACTCGTTTTTAAGAAGAGGTAGT
>CAZZKT010000005.1:0-25553 GCA_964654625.1 uncultured bacterium | reverse complement strand
ATGGGTTCAAACATGCAGCGTCAGGCTGTTCCGCTCATAAAGTCCGAGGCTCCCCTTGTCGGAACGGGAATGGAGAAGGAGGTTGCCCTTTACAGCCGTGCTGCTGTAGTTGCTAAGAGGTCCGGTATCGTTGAGAGCGTAACTGCGGACAAAATCATAATAAGAGTTGACCCTGAAGAACTGGAAGAGGGAGGACTCTCCGTAGATACCGGTTTTGACGTTTACAACCTCAAGAAGTTTCAAAAGTCAAACCAGAAAACCTGTATAAACCAGAGGCCGATAGTAAAGAAAGGACAATATGTGAAAAAAGGTCAAATAATAGCGGACGGGCCTTGCATGGACAACGGAGAACTTGCACTCGGTAAGAACGTTCTCGTTGCTTTTATGCCGTGGCGCGGTTATAACTTTGAAGACGCTATTTTGGTCAGCGAAAGACTCTTAAAGGACGACGTTTACACTTCCATCCACATTCAGGAGTTTGAATGCGAGGCTCTTGAAACCAAACTCGGAAGAGAAGAAATAACCAGAGACATTCCTAACGTTCCCGAGAGTCTTTTGAGGAATCTTGACGAATCCGGAATAGTAAGAATAGGAACTTACGTAAAACCCGGAGATATTCTCGTAGGAAAGGTTACTCCCAAAGGAGAGCAGGTTCTGACTCCGGAAGAAAAACTACTGCAAGCCATTTTCGGCGAAAAGGCTAAAGGAGTTAAGGATTCCTCCCTTTACGTTCCTCACGGAGTTGAAGGAGTAGTTATAGATGTGAAAATCCTTTCAAGGAAGGGAGAAAAGAAAGACCCGAGAACCCAACTCATAGAAAACGAAGAAAGGGAAAGACTTGAAAGGGAAAAACAGGAAGAAATTGCCCTTGTAAAGAAAGACAGGGACAGAAAGATAGCACAACTCATAATCGGAAAAAGGGTAAAAGAAGACATTAAAGACTCCTCCGGCAAGGTCATTCTTAGTGCCGGGGAAGAAGTTACCGAGGAAGTTGCTGAAAGGGTTGCCCAAGTTGCGGTCAGAAAGCCGAGCGTGATAGACGACAGTAAGGTTTCGGAAGAGATAAAGAAAATAAGGTTGAAAGCGGTAGATAAAATTGCCCTCATTGAAAATATCTACGAGGAGAAGAAGTCTGCCCTTGAAATGGGGCATGACCTTCCTGCCGGTGTTAACAAGAAAGTTAAGGTTTACATTGCTACAAAGCGCAAACTTACAATCGGTGATAAGATGTCCGGACGCCACGGAAACAAAGGAGTCATTTCTCAGATTAGACCCGTTGAGGATATGCCGTTCCTTGAAGACGGAACGCCGATTGACATAGTCTTGAATCCGTTGGGTGTTCCATCCCGTATGAACGTCGGGCAAATACTTGAAACCCACCTTGGACTTGCGGGGAAAGCACTCGGCAAGAAGATAGAGGAACTCTTAAAAGTCGGTCTTGAAAAGGTCAGGGAAGAACTCAAGGCAATTTACAACGACGAGAGGATAAGCAAACTCATAGATTCCCTTTCCGACGACGAACTCAGAGAGGTTGCCAAGAAAATTGCCAAAGAGGGTGTAAGGTTTGAATCTCCGATTTTCAACGGTGCCAAGGAAGAAGAAATCAAAGAACTTTTAAGAAGGGCAGGACTGCCGGAAACCGGACAGTTAAAGGTTTACGACGGTCTTACCGGAGAACCGTTTGACCAAAACGTTACCGTTGGATACATGTATATGTTGAAACTCATACACCTTGCGGACGACAAGATTCACGCTCGCGCAACGGGTCCTTATTCTCTCATTACCCAACAACCACTCGGAGGAAAAGCCCAGTTCGGCGGTCAGAGATTCGGAGAAATGGAGGTGTGGGCTCTTGAAGCCTACGGTGCTGCCTACACCTTGCAAGAAATGCTCACGGTCAAGTCCGACGACGTTGACGGGCGTTCAAGAGTTTACGAAGCGATAGTTAAAGGTAAGTATTCGTTTGAACCGAGCCTTCCGGAGTCCTTTAACGTTCTTGTCAGGGAACTTAAAGCCCTTGCCCTTGATGTTAGGTTCGTAAAAGAAGTTGAAGAAGACGATGAACAGGAGGTTTCCCGTGAGTAAGAAGGAGATAGTTTTTTCTGAAGAGCCGAAAACTTTTGACTTTGATGCGATTGAAATCGGTTTGGCATCGCCGGAACAGATAAGGCAGTGGTCTCACGGCGAGGTTAAACTTCCGGAAACTTTAAACTACAGAACCTTAAAGCCGGAAAAAGACGGACTCTTCTGTGCGAGGATTTTCGGTCCGATAAGAGACTGGGAATGCTTGTGCGGAAAGTATAGGGGATACAAATACAAAGGAGTGGTTTGTGATAGGTGCGGAGTAGAGGTTACCGTCGCAAGGGAAAGGAGAAGAAGGTTCGGACACATAGAACTTGCAGCTCCTTGCACCCATATATGGTATGTGAAGTCGGTTCCCAGTAAAATCGGTGCTCTTTTAGGTTTGTCCGTTAAAGAAGTGGAAAGGGTTGTTTACTTTGAGAGTTACATAGTTCTTGACCCCGGAGATGAAGAAGAAACGGGACTTAAGAAGTTTCAAGTTTTAACCGAAGAAGAATACAGAGAAAAAGTTGAAGAACTCGGCGAAGATGCTTTTGAGGTCGGAATAGGAGCTGCCGGAATTAAGGAAGCGCTCAAAAGGGTTGACCTTGAAGAACTTGCAGAAGAATTGAGAGAAGAAATAAAAATGTATTCCGGAGAAATTTCTTCCATCAACGCTGACCTTCAGAAGAGACTTCCGAACGTTTTTAAGTCTGCAGTAGAAACTCTTTCTTACTACACCAAACTTCCCGAAGACACCATCGTCGGAATAGCCAAAAACATGTATGTTGTCGTCACAGACCCGGGAGATTCCGGACTTGAAAAAGGACAAATAATTTCCTACCAGGAATACAAAGAGTTGAAAGAAAAGGTTAACTTTGAAGTTGAAAAAGGCGGGAAAGCCCTTGACTGGTATGTGGACTTTCTCGTTGAAAAAGGAGAACTCCAGAGCAAGGAACTTCTTAAAGAAGAGATAAGAAGGGCAACAAGAAAAGATACTACCGAAGCAAGGCTTAAAAAACTCGTCAAGCGCTTGAAAATCGTTGAGGCTTTCCTCAATTCCAAGAACAAGCCGGAGTGGATGGTTCTTGAAGTTTTACCGGTTCTTCCGCCGGAACTCAGACCGCTCGTTCCTCTTGAGGGCGGAAGGTTTGCAACCTCTGACCTTAACGACCTTTACAGAAGGGTAATCAACAGAAACAACAGGCTCAAAAGGCTTCTTGAACTTGACGCTCCGGACATAATCATCAGGAACGAAATGAGAATGCTTCAAGAAGCGGTTGATACCCTTATAGATAACGGAAGGAGAGGAAGACCCGTTAAGTCTTCAAAAGGACATCCTTTAAAGTCTCTTTCCGACATTTTAAGGGGTAAGCAGGGAAGGTTCAGGCAAAACCTTTTAGGAAAGCGCGTTGACTATTCGGGTCGTGCGGTCATCGTTATCGGTCCGGAACTCAAGATGCACCAGTGCGGTCTTCCGAAGGTAATGGCTCTTGAACTGTTTAAGCCCTTCGTTTACAGAAGGCTTGAGGAAAAAGGTTATGCCAACACCGTAAAGCAAGCCAAGAAAATGGTTGAAAGACAAGAACCCGAAGTTTGGGAATGTCTTGAGGAAGTGATTAAAGAACATCCGGTTCTCTTAAACAGGGCACCGACGCTTCACAGGGTTTCAATACAGGCTTTTGAACCTCTGCTCGTTGAAGGTAAAGCAATACAACTTCATCCTCTTGTTTGCACCGCTTTTAACGCGGACTTTGACGGAGACCAAATGGCAGTTCACGTTCCCCTGTCCTTAGAAGCACAACTTGAAGCATACACTTTGATGCTTTCAACCCAAAACATTCTTTCACCGGCTCACGGAAAACCCTTGGCAGTTCCGACGCAAGACATGGTTCTCGGACTCTACTACATGACGCTTGAAAAACCGGGAGCAAAGGGAGAAGGTAAGGTATTCTCATCCATGGACGAGGTAATGAAGGCTTACGAACTCGGAGAGGTTGAACTCCACGCGAGGATTAAGGTAAGGATTCCTGCTCACAAATCACCTTCCGGTAAGCCGGAGATTATTGAAACGACTGTAGGAAGAGTGAAGTTCAACACGCTCCTTCCGGAGAACTATCCGTTTGTTAACGAGGTTATGACAAAGAAAACCGTTGCAGAACTCATTGCGGACGTTCACAAGAAAATGGGCAACGAAATTACCGTTGACATGCTTGACAGACTCAAAGAAGAAGGATTCCTCTTTGCCACCTTGGGAGGTCTTTCCATAGGTATTGACGACCTTCACATTCCTCCGACCAAAAAAGAACTGATAGACAAAGCCAAGAAGGAAGTTGTGGAAATAGAGGAAGGCTACAGAAAGGGACTTCTGTCTCGCGACGAAAGATACAACAAGATTGTTGACATATGGACGAGGGTCACCGAAAAACTGACTGCGGATATGATGGACTACATGCAGAATCACGACCTTGATTCCCGCGGAAGGTTAAAGGATGACGGAAGGTTCAATCCCGTGTTTATGATGCTTCAGTCCGGGGCACGCGGTAGTCAAACGCAGATTCGCCAACTTGCGGGTATGAGGGGTCTTATGGCTAAACCTTCCGGTGAGATTATTGAAACGCCGATTATTTCTAACTTCCGCGAAGGTCTGACGGTTCTTGAATACTTCATTTCAACCCACGGTGCAAGAAAAGGTCTTGCGGACACGGCACTAAAGACCGCAGATGCCGGATACCTCACAAGAAGACTTGCGGACGTTGCTCAAGACGTAATCATAACCATGGAAGACTGCGGATGCGAAGAGGGTATGGAAGTTTCCGCACTTATGGAGGCTGGAGAGGTAATCATTCCGCTTTCTAAGAGAATTGCGGGAAGATATGCAGCAGAGGACATCGTTGACCCCGTAACGGGTGAAGTTCTCGTCAGAAAGAACGAGGAAATTACCGACGAGATTGCACAAAGGATTGAAGACCTCGGAATAGATACCGTGAAGATTCGTTCCGTTCTTACTTGCAAAGCGGAATTTGGAGTGTGTGCAAAGTGTTACGGTAGGGACCTTGCCAGAAGAAGACCCGTTCAGGTTGGAGAAGCAATCGGAATAATCGCTGCCCAATCAATCGGTGAACCCGGAACACAGCTTACCATGAGAACCTTCCACATCGGAGGTATTGCGGTTAGGGGAGCGGAAGAGTCAGAATTTGTTGCAAAGCACGACGGAATCGTGAAGATTTTCAACGTGAAAACCATAAAGGATTCTAAAGGCAGAACGGTTGTCATAAACAGGGGAGGCAAAATTGCGGTAGTTGACGAAGAAACCGGAAAACACCTTGAAAGATACGACCTTCCTTACGCTTCCGTTTTGAAAGTTGAGGATGGACAAAAGGTTAAAAAAGGAGAAATTCTTGCGGAGTGGGACCCGCACGCTATTCCAATTCTTGCAAGGTCTTCGGGAATTGTCAGGTTCAAAGACATTGTAAAAGGCATAACCATTTCCGAGACAGAACCTGTTATTCTTGAATACAGAACCCTTCCCTACGAACCCACCGTTGAACTTGTAGATGAAGAAGGAAATGTCATAGACTTTTACCCCATTCCCGTCGGAGCAAGACTTACTGTTAAAGACGGCGATAAGGTTGAGGTGGGAGACCAAATAGCAAGACTTCCGAGGAAGATTTCCGGAACGAAGGACATTACGGGAGGTCTTCCGAGAGTTGCGGAACTCTTTGAAGCAAGAAAGCCCAAAGACCCTGCAATACTTTCCGAAATCAACGGTAAGGTTACCATACTGACCGACAAGGGCAAGAGGAAGATAATCGTTACCGACCCAGAGACGGGAGTTAAGAGAGAATACGAAGTTCCGAAAGGAAAATACATTTACGTGAGAACGGGAGACTTTGTAAAGGCTGGTGAACCTCTAACGGACGGTCAGTTGAATCCTCACGACATACTCAACATTCTCGGCGAAAGGGCGGTTGCCCGTTTCCTTCTTGATGAAATTCAGTCCGTTTACAGGGCTCAAGGTGTGGATATTAACGACAAGCACTTTGAAGTAATAATCAGGAAGATGCTTTCCAAGGTAAGGATTGAAGATGCGGGAGACAGTGAATTCCTTGTGGAGGAAATCGTTGACAGAGAAGAATTTGAAAGGGTAAGAGAAAAGTTGTTTAAGGAAGGAAAAAGACCTCCGAAGGCAAAGCCCGTTCTGACCGGAATTACAAAGGCTGCCCTTTCAACCGAATCTTTCATTTCCGCAGCATCCTTCCAGGAAACCACAAGAGTTCTTTCTGATGCTGCAATTGCTGGTAAGAGGGACTATCTCCGGGGACTCAAAGAGAACGTAATTATCGGAAGGTTAATACCTGCAGGAACCGGAAGGAAGGAATACAGGAAGGTAACTTGGAAGCCTTGCGAAAAGGAAGAATCTAAGCAATGATTTGTAGGAACTTTTTGACGATGGTTTTTTGTCCGTAGTCGGGGAAGAACGCGGTTATCTTCGCGTTCTCTCCCTCTCCCTCCACCCTTAAAACGATTCCCCTTCCGAACTTTTTGTGTAAAACTACCTTCGGCTTTTCTTTGAAACTGCGTTCTTGCTTGCTGACAAGTTTTGTTAAGTTTTTCGGTATTTCCTCAAGGAATCTTGACTTTTCCATGTCTTTGAGGTTTCCTCTTATTCTCCTTCTTTTGCAAGAAGTTAAAAACAAAAGTTCCTTTGCCCTCGTCATGGCAACGTAGAACAACCTTCTTTCTTCTTCTATTTCCTCATCACTGTCCATACTCTTTACGTGAGGAAAAATCCCTTCTTCCATTCCGCTGACAAAAACCACCGGAAACTCTAATCCTTTTGAAGCGTGAACGGTCATCAACACGACTTTATCTTCCGACTCGCTGATTTCATCTTGGGGGGAAGAAAGACTTACGTTTGCCAAGAATTCTTCAAAAAGTTCTTCTCCTTCAAGGTTGTTTTCTTCGGAAAACTGGGATATTGAGTTTCCGAGTTCTTCAATGTTTTCCATCTTTGCTTCCCACGAGTCCGGAAACTCCCTTTTGAGGTAGTCTTCGTATTTTGAAATTCCCACGACAAACTTTACGAGTTCAAACGGCTTTAAGTTGTTCACGTTTCTCCTTATTGAGTCAAGAATTTCAATAAGTTCGTCAATTCCTTTCTTACCTTTTCCGCTGACCCTGTTTTTCAATAGACTTAAAGCATTTCTGTTTGAAATTCCCTCGTTTTTTTCAGCGATTTCTTTAAAAACTTTTTGAGCGGACGGCCCCAAACCCCTCGGGGGAACATTCAGAATTCTTTGAACGGAAATGAGGTCTTCTTCAAAAATTCCGGCCCTTAAAAATGCCAAAATGTCTTTTATTTCCTTTCTTTCGTAGAACTTTAATCCTCCAACGATTTGATAGGGAATTTTAGCCTTCCTTAAAGCATCTTCTATTGCCCTTGATTGGGCATTTGTTCTGTAAAATACCGCTATGTCGGAAAACTTGAAGTTTTTATTTCTCAGTTTTTTGATTGCTTCCGCGATAAACTTTCCCTCTTCTGTATCTGTTTGGGCAAAAAATATTCTGATGGGTTCTCCTTCGTGGTTTAAAGTGTAGAGTTTTTTACCCCTTCTTATTCTGTTGTTTGAAATAACGCTGTTTGCAGCGGTGATGATTGTTTTTGTTGACCTGTAGTTTTGTTCAAGTTTAACGATTTTTACATCCGGAAAGTCTTTTTCAAAAGTTAAAATTATGTTAAGGTCCGCTCCTCTCCACGAGTATATGCACTGGTCTTCGTCTCCGACAACGCAAATGTTCCCCTTTTCTTTCGTTATTTTCACAACAATTTCGTGCTGAAGTTTGTTGGTGTCCTGATACTCATCAACGAGAACATATCTAAAAAAGTCAGAGTAATACTCCTTTAAGTCTTCAAATTCAAAGATTTTTTTGCCGTAAATCAAAAGGTCATCAAAATCAAAAGCGTTATTCTTTTTTAACTTTTCGTTATACGCATTCAATATTTCTTCAAACCTGCCGATTTCAAGGAATTCTTCGGAAACCGTGAGGTTTTTATAAGCGCTTATCAAATACGAAAGTTTGGCAGGGCTGTAGAGTTCTTCGTCAAGGTTAAGGTCGCTTATGATTTCTTTCAAAAGTCTTCTTCTGTCTTCTTCGTCAAGGATTATGAAGTTCGGTGAATAGCCAAACCTTTGTGAGTGGCTTCTTAGAAGTCTTGCACAAAAAGAGTGAAACGTGGAAACCCAAACGGGAACTTTTTTTCCAACAAGGCTTTCTATCCTTGACTTCATTTCCCTTGAAGCCTTGTTGGTAAAAGTGACTGCAAGAATTCTTTCCGGTTCGTATTTGAGTTCTTTTATCATGTAGGCTACTTTGTGGGCAATTACCCTCGTCTTTCCGGAACCGGCACCCGCAATTACGAGAAGGGGAGAAGAAAAATAAAGGACCGCTTCCTTTTGTTGTTCGTTCAGGTTTTCTAAAAGGTTCATTTACTTTTTAAGAGCGGAAAAGATTTTTTCTATTTTGTCCTTTAGAGTTTCTGCGGTAAAAGGTTTTACTATGTAGTTGTTCACGCCCGCCTTGATTGCCATTAAGACGTTTTCCTTTTTTGCTTCCGCGGTGACCATCAAGATGGGTATGTGTTTAAGTTGAGGGTCTTTTCTTACTTCTTGAACGAGTTCTATTCCGGTCATGTTCGGCATGTTCCAATCGGTTATCAAAAGGTCGTAATAGTCTGGGTTTTTCCTGAGTTTTTCAAGCGCTTGTTTTCCGTCTTCTGCCTCATCAACGTTTTTATATCCAAGTTGGGACAGCAAAGTTTTAAGAATCTTTCTCATTGCTGCCATATCGTCAACTATGAGAATTTTTATGCTCGGGTCGGGCATTGGCATGTTTTACCTCCCTGGAGTAACTGCATATTTGTGAACGAGTCTTATCAAATCCGGTGCGTCAAATTTTACAAGATGTGCATCCGCTCCTACAAACTCGCTCTTGTGAATGTTTGCTTGGTCGCTTAAAGATGTGTTTATTATAACGGGGATTTTTGAAAGTTCCGGGTCTTCCTTTACCTTTCTCGTGAATGTAAGTCCGTCCATTCCCGGCATTTCTATGTCTGAAACTATCAGTTGAACGTAGTCCGTAATGCTTCTTCCGGAAAGTTTTGCATCTTCCAGCCACCTGTGAAGCATTTGTAAGCCTTCAATTCCGTTTTGTGCTTCAAAGACTTTATGTCCGTCGGATTCAAGAATTTTCCTGATAATTTTCCTTGCAACTGGGCTGTCGTCAAGGATGAGAATTCTAAACTTTCCTTTCTTTCCTGTTCCGGATGTAAGTTCTTCGTCAATCTTTTCAATGCCGAATATCTTAATCATTCCGAGTTCATCCAAGATTCCTTCAAAGTCAAGAAGCAGTAGTAACTTTTCTCCTTCTATTTCTACAACGCCGATAACCTTTCCTCCAAGTTTTTCATCAATTGACTTGGGAGGTCTTTTAATATCCGCCCATCTTATTCTTCTAATTCTCGTTGCTTCATGAACAACAACACCAACCGTTTCTCTTAAAAACTCCATTACGATTACATACTTTCCTGCGTTTTTGGGCTCTCTTATCTTCATCCATTTTGCAAGATTTACTATCGGAACCATTTGTCCTCTGATTTTTGCAAGTCCTTCTGCTTCTTTTGGTAGTCCTGGAGCCTTGACGATGTCGTGAGGTTTGAAGATTACCTCTTTTACCTTCGCAACGTTAACTCCAAGAATCCACTCGTAAGTTTCTCCGCTGTCGTTCAAAACCTCATACATTCTAAAGTCTATGATTTCCAGTTCATTTGCTCCAGTTTCAAGAATCCTAGGAAGTAGTTCTCTCTTCCTTGCCATGGCCGTTTCCTTCCTTTAAGGTTTTAGCAACGATTTCATAAATTGCTTCAACTACCTTCTCGGCAACCTTGTTGATTAACTTTTCAAGTTCTTCCTCTTTTTGTTTTACTTCTTCCAATAGTTCGTCATTCATAGCAAGGAACAATTCTTTCAAAAGTAGTTTCATGTCAAAGAAGGTGTCTTCAAAATCACTCAAAAGTTTTCCAACTTCTGGGTATTTTTCAATAACTTTTGATATTTCCGCATCATATATGCTCAAACCTCTTGCAATATCTTCAAGTTTCGCCATAATTGTGATATCAGGAGGAACGTTTTCTGCAAGTTTTGCTTTAACCATTGCATTTACGCTTTCTGCAAACTTGGTTAATTCTGAAAGCCTGTTAAGGAGTGGTTTAGCGTCTCCGATGTCAACAAGAGAAAAGGTTTCCCAAACTTTGTGTAAACTTGTGCTTGTTCTGTCTGCCAATTTAATGACTTTTTCCGCTTGTTCTTTAACGGAATTTGTAAGTTTATCTGTATCGTGAATCGTCTTGATAATCTTTTCAATACCTTTCTTTTGGGTGTTCACGACTTCAGATAAACTGTTGATTACGTTGAGAACCTCCTTGGAGGAGTTTCTTAGCGAAGAATAAGTTGTTTGGTTCTCTTTGAATATGTTCATTCCGTCTTCAACAGCCTGAACGCTTCTTGTCGTGATTTCTGCGGTTTTACCCATTTGGTCTCTCATGTTTTTAACAACTTCACGAATTTCTATTGCGGATTTATTTGTTCTTTCCGCAAGTTTTCTTACTTCGTCCGCAACTACCGCAAATCCTCTTCCTGCTTCACCTGCCCTTGCTGCTTCAATTGCAGCGTTGAGGGCAAGGAGGTTTGTTTGCTCGGTTATGGAGGTTATCACTTCAACGACCCTGTCAATTTCTTCCGTTTGAACTTGAAGCGCTTTAACAACTTCTTCCATTTCCTTCGTTATTCCCATGATGTGCTTCATCTGTTCTATTGACTCAACTGTCTTCTTTTCTGCCGTTTCAAGTTCTTTGAGAACGAACCTGTAATTTTCAAGAAGTTTTTCCGAGACCTCAACGAGTTTTCCGACAGTTTTTTCTATTTCCTCCGTAGATTTTATTTGGGAATCAGAAAGTTTAAGCATATTGTGTAGTTCTTTTATTGCTGCGGAGATTGCGGTTATTGTTGCAAAGTTATTCATTAAGGATTGTCTTGTTGCAATTAAGTTTTGGAGGAACATTTTTCTTGAATTTGTAAGTTGCCTTTCAACCTCTTTTTCTGCGGTTACATCTTTCCAGGTTACTACGTAATACCTTACAGAACCATCTTTATTTGCTATTGCATGCCTGTAAGAAGCCATTGTGTAAGGTCCTATTTGGATGTCCACGTTTTTCTTGTGTTCGCCGGGCTTTAATTCTTTTAAAAGTTTTTTAACTCTTTCAGGGTCTTTGTGGAACACGTGGCTACTGGAACCTACAATCTTTTCCGGTTCTATACCAAATTCGGAAATAAACACTTTTCTCCACTTGTTTGCTATTTCAAGAGCCTTCCTGTTTGCATAAATGATTTCGTTTCCTGCTTTTCCGGGCTTAAAGTCCGGTGTAGCGATGAAGATTGCCTCTTCCATTAGAGAGTCAAGAATCTGCTTGTATGTGTAGATGTCGTTGTCCTTTTCATCAAGTTCTTTTTCAAGGACTTTTATTCTCTTTTTTAGTTCTTCTTCCTTCTTTTTGGCCTCTTCAAGTTGAGACTTTATGTTTTTGTTTTCTTCTTCAAGTTCTGAAATCCTGCCTTTTGCAAGGGAAAGGCTGTTTTTGAGTTCGTTTAATTCGTCCTTTAACTTTTTGATTTCCTCATCCTTTTGTGCAAGTTTAGAGGAAAAAAACATTACTGCTCCTCCTGATTAAAGATTGATTCTATGTTAAGAATGATGAGTAATTCCTTATCCAGCTGAACCACGCCAGAGATAAATTTAACGTCAATACCTATCGTTCCTATGGGTTCTGGGAGTATGTCACTTTCTGGAAACTTTATGGAACCTACGATTTCGTCAACTGCAATTCCTACTTCCCCTCTTGATGTGTCAAGAATTACTATTCTGTTCTTGTGGTAAATGTCTTCCGGAATTTCAAAGGGTATTCCGAGGTGTTCTTTAAGGTTAACCACGGGAACTATTTTACCCCTCAAGTTCATAACGCCTATGACAAAACTCGGGGCTTTTGGAACGGGAGTTATGTCCCTGTTGTTGGTTATCTCTACGACCTTTTCAATCGGAACGCTTGTCAGTTCGCTTCCTAATCTAAAGGCAATAACCTGAATTTCCCTTTCGTGAACTTCTCCGATTAGTTCTTCAACACCTGCCGGAAGTCCAACGTTTCTTTCCTGCTGTTCTCCCGTCATTTTCTCACTCCCATCAACTTAACTTTGTAGTCAGAAAGCAAGGAGTTAATATCCACGATGAGAACCACTCTTCCGTCTCCTGCAATCGTAGCACCCGCTATGCCGGGTATATCCGCAAGCAGTTCTCCAAGAGATTTTATAACAATTTCTTCTTCTCCGTAAAGTTCTTCAATAGAAACTGCAACATACCTTTCTCCGACCTTTACAATCATTACAAAGTGCTTTTTACCTTCTTCGTTAAGTTCCAAAAGTTCGTTTAAGGAAAAGAGCGGTAGAACCTCGTCCCTCAACATAAAACTCTTGAAACTTCCAACTTCTTTTACGAGTTCTTCTTCATACCTCACTATTTCAACAACGGAGTGAAGAGGAACCGCATAAACTTGTCCTCCCGTTCCTATCATCAGAGTTCTTATGATGGCTACGGTGAGAGGCAGTTTAAGGAAGATTGTCGTTCCTTTTCCGATTTCGCTGTCTATTTCAATTGAACCTCTGAGTGAATGAATGGTGCTTGCAACGACGTCCATTCCAACGCCCCTGCCGGATACATCGCTTACCTTTTCGGCAGTGGAGAATCCGGGAAGGAAAATCAATTCATACGCTTCTTTGTTGGTCATTTGGACCGCTTGTTCGGGGGTTATTAACCCTTTTTCTATCGCTTTTCTCTTAACTTTTTCCGGGTCAATACCCCTTCCGTCGTCTTCTATTCCGACGATTATGTGGTCTCCTTCGTGATATGCAAACAACCTTACAACGCCCGTTTCCGGTTTTCCAAGCGCCAACCTCTCTTCCGGAGGTTCTATTCCGTGGTCAAGGGCATTTCTTACGAGGTGAACGAGAGGGTCTTCAAGTCTGTCAAGAATTGACCTGTCAAGTTCTGTATCTTCACCTTCTATTTCAAGGTGAACCTTTTTGTTTAACTTTCTCGCAAGGTCTCTTACAACCCTTGGGAACTTGCTAAATATCTTCTTGATGGGTTGCATCCTGAGTTTCATAACCGCAACTTGAAGGTCGCTGACCGTTCTGTCAAGGCTCGTTACCGCTTCAACGAGTTTTTCAACGGACTCTCCGCTACATTCCTTCTCAACGTCAGCAGTTACCCTTAAAATCCTGTTCCTGTCAAGAACGATTTCTCCAACAAGGTTCATTAGATTTTCAACTCTGTCAACGTCAACCCTGATTGTTTCTCCTGACTTCTTTTCCTTCTTTTCTGTTTTCTTTTCTACTTTTGGCTGGGGTTGTTGAGGTTTTTTCTCCGGTTGAGGTTTAGATTGAGGTTTTTCTTCGGAAGAAGATTGAACGGGTTGAGTTTGAGGCTTTGAAGAGGGTTCTTTTTTCTTTATTAAATCCTTTACGTCCTTTCCTTCTTCAATCAATTTTTCTATTTCCGGAACGACTTCCATGGGTCTTTCTTCGGGAGCCATTAAAACGATTTCTTCAAGAATGCCCGCAAGGTCTTTGTCGGGGTATTTGAGTATTAGTTCCTTGAGTTTGTCAGAAATTCCTTCAACGAATTCAATTTCTCCTTCCTTCGTTTCTTCCTTCTGTTCTTCCTTTTTGGAAGGTGCAGGAACTTCTCCGTGTAAAACTCCGTCAAGTTTTGAAAGAAGTTCTTGGATTTCATCTACATCCGGCAGTTCTTCGCTGTCTTTTAGCATTTGAAGGGCTTTTTTGAGTTCGTCTATTCCTTCAAGGATTACGTCCATACTGTCGGGAGTGAGTTCCATTTCGTCGTTTCTCAACTTGTTGAATATGTCTTCAATCCTGTGGGCTATTTCAACTATCGGGGTTAGATTTAAAAATCCTGCACCCCCTTTGAGGGTGTGCATTCCCCTGAATATTCTGTTAAGGAGTTCTTTGTCTTGGGGATTGCTTTCAAGTTCTACGAGGTCCTGGTCAAGATTTTCAAGGATTTCTTCCGCTTCTACTAAAAACTCTTCAAGGATTTCTTTCATCTCATCAGGAATGTTGACCTTCATCTTCCTCCCCTACAATCCGAATTGCTTCATTATTTCATCAACCTCACTTTGAGAAACTTCCTTTTTCCATTCAAGTTCCTCAAGTTTCTTTTGAAGTTCTTCTTTCTCTTCCTCTCTTGCTTCCTCTATGCCTGCAAGGAGAGCAACCCTTAAAATACTTTTTTCAAGTTCGGAAACGAAGGTTTTCACTTTTAACAGCCTTTGAGCAAGGATATCCTGAAATTCAAGAAAAGTCAAGGCTGTTGTGAGGTTATTCAGAATTTCGGAAAGTTTTCTCGCATCTTCGGGAGACTTGTCCTTCAAAGAATTTGCTATGTCCTGTAAGGACTCGTAAGTTTTACCTATGATGTCTATGAGTTTTTTTGTTGCTTCTTCACTTTCGCTTATTGCAGTGTCAATGTGGTTTGATACTGCTTCAAACCCCCTTTTGTGGGCGGAAATCTTAGAGAGTTCTTCTTTGAAGGATTCTACGAGGTTTAGAAGTTCGGAGAGTTCTTTCAGGAGGTTTTTTTGAGTTTCCATTCTTCCTCCTATCTCAAAGAAGTTCATTTTTATTGTATCAAATCTCGTGCTATAATGAAGCACCCAACGAGGATTTTGGAAGGCAAAAATGCTCGTAAGGCTTCTTGCGGAAAACATACCACCGCTTTCGGACGAGAAAGACATTTTGAGGCATTCGTTTTTCACTTTCTTTGTTGAAGGGATTTCAAGGGCGTGTTCT
Source organism: uncultured bacterium (assembly GCA_964654625.1). Classification (GTDB taxonomy): domain Bacteria; phylum Aquificota; class Aquificia; order Desulfurobacteriales; family Desulfurobacteriaceae; genus CAZZKT01. The sequence goes on along the minus strand of CAZZKT010000005.1, from coordinate 10,515 downwards.
CACCAACTCGTAAGGCACAGGGTAGCATCATACAGCCAGCAGTCCCAGAGGTATGTTTCAATGAAGAACTTTCCTTACATTAAGCCGGAGACTTTCAAAAATGCAAAAATAAAAGCAAAAGGTCTTGAAATGACATTTGAAGGAGTTATGGATTTGATAGGAAGTTTTTACGAAAGTGCGGTTGAAATGGGCATTCCGAAAGAAGACGCAAGATTTTTACTTCCAAACGCTTGCTCTACAAGGATTGTCTTCACGATGAACGGAGAAGAACTGGTTCACTTTTTGAGGTTAAGAACCTGCAACAGAGCCCAATGGGAGATTAGAAAACTTGCAATAGAGGTTTTGAAAATTTTAAGGAAAAGGCTTTCCGCATTTGAAAAGGTTGGTCCAAATTGTTATTATCTTGGCTACTGTCCTGAGGGCAAAAAAACTTGTGGTAAGATGGAAGAAGTTGTTGAATTTTTCAAAAAACTTTGAGGGAAGAAATGTTTTCTGTGATTGACAGAACTTATCAACTGTTGAAAAATCAAGAGGTTGACGGCTTTGACATCTATTGCGTAAAGAAAACCGGTTTTAGCGTTGATGTAAAGGACGGAAAAATTGAAAAAACGAGAACTTCTAACATTTGCGGTGTGGCAATAAGGGTTTTGGTTTCCGGAAGACTCGGCTTTTCTTACACGACGGAAACAAGTGATGAGGGTTTAAGAATAGCGGTTGAGTGTGCTATGGAAAATGCCAAGATTTCGTCTCCCGACGAGTATGTTTTTTCCTCTCCTGCTTCAACGACCTATACTCTCACTTTTTCGGAAGACAAAAACACCTACTTGAACATTGACAAGGAAAAAAAGATTGAAAAGGCTTTAATCGTTGACGAGGTTGCAAGGGAACAAACAAGTAAAGTCAAAAAGGTTAGAAAGATTTCCTACTCTGACAGTCTTTTGGAAGTCTTTTATGCGAATTCTTTAGGAAATTCTTTCAATTATTCAACCGCTTCATACAGCCTTTACGCGTATGTGGTTGCGGAGGACCTCGGAGAATCTCAATCCGGCTGGGACATACAAACGACAAGATACTTTAACAGACTTTTACCGGAACTTGTGGCAAAAGAATCTGTTGAAAATGCGGTTGCTTTACTCGGAGCAAAACCCATAAGAACGAGAAGGATTCCGGTCATTTTCAAGAATGTGGTTTTTGCGGAACTTTTAAGTGCGATGATTCCGGCATTTCTCGGAGATTCTGTTGTCAAAAAGAAGTCCATGTTTGCGGACAAACTCGGATATGAAATTGCAAGCCATGTTGTAAACATTTACGACGACCCGACAAGTTCTGAGGGAACGGGTAGCGTTCCTTTTGACGACGAAGGAACTCCGACAAGGAAAAAAGCCCTAATAGAAAGGGGCGTTCTAAGAACCTTCTTGACGGACCTTTTCTACGCTTTAAAACTTCAAGTTGAACCCACGGGGAACGGTATTAGAAGCGGAATTTCCTCTCCGCCCAAGCCGGGAATAACGAACCTCGTTTTGGAAAGGGGAGCGCTGGACTTGAAAGAACTGGTTCAAACTCCCGAAGAGGTAATCTTAATCACCGATGCCATGGGACTTCACACGGTTAATCCCGTTTCCGGGGAGTTTTCCGTAGGAATCAGCGGACTTTTTTACAAAGACGGAAAACTCGTTCAACCGATATCCGGAATGACGGTTGCCGGAAACCTCAGGGAACTTCTGCTCGGCATTAATCAGGTCGGAAAGGATGTCAAGTGGCTTTACAACGTTGCAAGTCCATCGGTTCTTGTTAAAAGTTTAACGGTGAGTGGTATTTAAACGGTGAAAGAGATTAGAAGACAAAAACTTTCTTCCTTTTTACAGAGGGAACTGTCGGAAATAATAAGAAGGGAAATTTCCCTTCCGGAAAACATCTTTATAACCGTTTCAAGGGTTGAAGTTTCAAAAGACGGTAGCGTTGCAAGGGTTTTTATTTCCGGGCTTAAAAAGGAGGATGTAGAACTTGCGGTTGATACCCTTAAAAGGGCAAGCGGTTTTATAAGGCGTTTAATTGGAAAAAGCCTCAAAACAAAAGTCATTCCGAGATTTGAGTTTTATCCCCTGCCAGAGGTGATGTTATGGGAAGACTTTCAAGAGAAGAAACTGCAAGACTGATAAAGGAAATGAGCGGGAAAATAGTAATAACCACCCATAAGAGTCCCGACGGAGACGCAGTTGGGAGTTGCCTTGGGTGGTTGAACTTTTTGAAAAAACTCGGAAAAGAAGTCAAAGCGGTTATGAGCGAAAAAGTTCCTTACTTTTTTGATTTTCTGCCGGACGTTGAAAGTGTTGAAGTTGCAGAAAGCATTGAGTCTGCAGATTGGTTGATAATTACCGATACTTCGGAATTTGAAAGAACGGGACTTAAAAGCATTAATGCGGAGAGCGTTTTGATAATTGACCATCACATTACCGCTTCACCTTCCGAGGAGTTTTACTACCTGATTGAACCGGAGATTTCAAGCACCTGTGAACTGTCATACTTTGTTATGAAGTTGATAAACGAAGAACTGATAGACAAAAGCGTTGCAGTGCCGATTTACACGGGAATTTTAACGGACACCGGTTGTTTCAGGTATTCAAACACCTCACCGGAAACTCACTCGGTTGCTTCCGAACTTTTAAAAAAGGGAGTAGAGCCTTACTTTGTGAGTTCTAACCTTTTTGAGAGAAACAGGGTTAGCAAGTTCAAGTTGCTTGAATATGTTCTCGGAACTCTTGAGATGTGGTTTGAGGGAAAGGTTGCAAGCGTTGTTGTTTACAAGGAGTTTTTAAAGAAGGCTAACGCTTCTCCGGAAGAATCTGAAGGATTTGTAAACTATCCCCGTTCTATTGAAGGAGTAGAAGTGGCGGTGCTTTTCAGGGAAATAGACGGAGGATGGAAAATTTCCTTGAGGTCTAAAGGGAAGGTTGATGTGTCTCAAATAGCAAAGGAACTCGGCGGTGGCGGGCACAAAATGGCTTCCGGGTATGAAGTTAGAACGAGTTTGTCTTCTGCAAAGAGGCAGTTAAAAGAGATTCTCGGTCAAGTTTTGGGGGAAGGAAAATGAAGATAAGGATTGGAACGAGAAAGAGCAAACTGGCAATGGCTCAAACGATGTGGGTTGCGGAAAAAATTAAGGAAGCGTTTCCCGAAGTTGAAATTGAAATCGTGAAAATAACGACGAAAGGAGACAAAATCCTGTCCTCTCCTTTGTCAAAAATAGGAGACAAAGGACTGTTTACCAAAGAGATAGAAGAAGCAATGCTGAGGAACGAAATTGACATGGCGGTTCACAGTTTAAAGGACGTTCCTTCCGTTCTTCCCGATGGACTTGAACTCGTTGCGTTTTCCGAAAGGGAAGACCCGAGAGACGCTTTGATATGCAGGTCTTCTTGGACGCTGTTCACCATTCCCGAGGGAGCCGTTGTCGGAACGAGTTCTTTGAGAAGAAAGGCACTGTTAAAACACTACAGGAAAGACCTCGTGATTAAAGATTTAAGGGGCAACGTTGATACGAGGTTAAAGAAGTTGAAGGAAGGACAGTTTGATTGCATAATCCTTGCTTATGCGGGTCTTAAAAGACTCGGACTTGAAAGTGAACCCTGTGAAGTCATTTCGGAAGATGTTTTTATACCTTCTGTTTCTCAAGGCATTCTCGGAATAGAGGCAAGAAAAGACGATGAAGAAATTAAAAATGTTGTCAGAAAAGCGGTTAACTGTGAAACTTCGGAAATTTGTGCCGTTCTTGAGAGGGCTTTTCTGAGAACTCTTGAAGGCGGATGTCAGGTGCCGATGGGATGTTTTTCAAAAATTGTTGACGGAAAGATAAAAGTTTCTGCTTTCGTTTCAGACCTTGAGGGGAAAAAGTTTTTAAGGGTTGATAAAATCTTTCCCAAAGCAGGGGTTAAAGAAGCGGAAACTTACGGAATAGAAGTGGCAGAAGAACTTATTGAAATGGGAGCGGGAGAAATTATAAGATGTCTCAAGTGAAGTCTTTGATAACGACTCAAGAAAAGAAAGAAATTACGAACTTTCTTGAAAACTGCGGAATAAAACCTTACTGGATTCCGTTAATTAAAACCGTTCCCGTTGATTTTGATTTGAACGAAATTTTGAAATTTTCTCCGGACTTTGCAATTTTCCCGAGCAAGAACGCAGTAAAACACTTTTTTTCGCGGGTAAATCCTCAAATTTTCAAAGATTTGAAGATTATTGCTGTCGGTAAGGCAACCGGAAAGGAACTTGAAAAACTCGGCTTTTCTCCGGAAGTTCCGGAAAAGTTTTCCGGAGACGGTGTAGTTTCTTTGTTGAGAAAAAAATCCCCTGAAGGAAAGCGATTTTTAATCGTTAGACCCGAAAAATCCACGGAAACAGTGAGCAATTACCTCAAAAAGGAAGGTTTTGAAGTAAAAGAAGTGGTGGTTTACAAGACGGTTTTTAACGAGGAAAACCGAAGGAAGTTGAACGAGGTTTTGGATTTGGGAATAAAGTTTTTCTGTTTTACGAGTCCTTCAAACTTTAGAGCGTTTTTAGAATTTGTTGAAAATTGCGAGAAAGTCCTTAAAAACGGGGTTATAATTCCGATAGGAGAGACCACTGCAAAATTTATTGAGAGTTTGAACTTTAAGGTTTTTGAAGTTCCGGAAGAATATTCACTTGAAGGAATTGCTAAACTTTTATGCAGAATCTCCCGGAAGGAGGTGGACAAATGAACCTGAAGGTTACTCCCCTTGAAACTCAACCGGTTTATGAAGCGGAAATTGAAATTGTGGAAAGAAAAGGCATAGGTCATCCGGATACGATTTGTGATGCTCTTGCGGAAGAACTTTCTGCCAACCTTTGCAAGATTTACGTTGAGAAGTTTGGCTTTGTTCTCCATCACAACGTTGACAAAAATCTTCTCGTCGGAGGAAGGGCAAGACCTTCTTTTGGCGGCGGTGAGGTCGTTGAACCGATAGAAATCATCCTGTCCGGAAGGGCAATCAAAGAATACAAGGGAGTTAAAATACCCGTTGAAGAAATTGCGGTAGAAACAGCGAAAGAGTGGTTAAAGAAAAACATTCACGGCATTGACCCTGACAAGGACGTGAAAATTTCTGCGAAGATAAAGCCCGGTTCTGTTGACTTGGTTGATATCTATCTCAGACAGTTCAAAGAAGGAGTTCCCCTTGCAAATGATACATCCTTCGGAGTTGGCTTTGCTCCCTTTGACGAACTTGAAAGACTGGTGCTTGAAGCGGAAAAAGTTTTAAACGCTCCTTCTTACAAAAAGGAACATCCGGAGGTTGGTGAAGACATAAAGGTAATGGGAGTGAGAAAGGGAAGCGACATTACGCTGACCGTTGCCTGTGCATTTGTTGGAAGATACTTAAAGGACCTGAACGATTACTTGGAAAAGAGGGAAAAAGTAAAGTCTACGGTTGAAGAAGTGAGCAAGAGGATAACGGACAAAAAGGTTGAAGTGTTTGTTAACACCGGAGATGACGAAAAAAGCGGAAACGTTTACATAACGGTAACCGGAACTTCAGCAGAAGCCGGAGACGACGGAGAAGTTGGAAGGGGCAACAGAGTTAACGGGTTGATAACACCCTACAGACCAATGAGTCTTGAAGCTGCTGCCGGCAAAAATCCCATAACTCACGTTGGAAAACTTTACAACATTACCGCAAACGACATAGCAAAACGAGTTGTGGAAGAAATTGAGGGGATAAAGGAAGCGTATTGCTACATGGTTAGTCAGATAGGAAAGCCGATTTCGGAACCCTTAATGGTTGATGTGAAGGTGAGAAGCGAAGAGAGTTCAGAAGTCTTTAAGGATAAGATTGAAGAAATCGTTAAGGACAGCCTTCTTGAAATCAGAAATCTTTGGAAAAAACTCGTTGAAGGAGAAATTACGGTTTATTGATTTTAAGCAGTTTTCCTTTGTTGGTTTTTACAATTAGGAATTTTTCGTTAATTTCGTGCCTTTTCGGGAACAGTATTGCCTTTCCGTGTCCGCCCATCGTGTCAATTGCAAAATACGGGACAAACATCGGAGAAACTCTTTCAAGCAGTTGGTCAACGATTTTTATTCCTCTTTCAACGGGAACGGAAAAGTGATAGGTTCCCCTGACAGGGTCGCACGCAAACAGGTAATACGCCCTGACCTTTGCGGTTCTCAACTTTCTTATAAGTTTTTCTTGAACCTCCAAACTGTCGTTAATCTCCCTTAAAAGCACGCATTGGTTGTTTAAGGGAATTCCCGCCCTTGCAATTTCGTGAAGGGACTCTACCGCTTCGTCGGTAACTTCGTCCGGGTGGTTAAAGTGAACGTTCATCCAAACTTTTTTGGTTTTTCTCAAAATATCAAGGATTCCCGAATTCAAAATCCGCTTGGGATAAACTGCGGGAAGCCTTGTTCCTATTCTTATTACCTCAATGTTTTCTAACTTTTCAAGCGTGTGGATGAGTTTTTCAAGGATATCCGTCGGTAAAAGTAAAGGGTCTCCTCCGGAGATTATTACGTCGTGGATTTTTGGGTTTTCTTTCAAGAAACTTTCAATCTTTAATATTTCTTCTTCGTTCAAAAAGAATTTCGGTCTCTTCCAGTTCCTTTTTCTCATACAAAATCTGCACAAAACCGCACAGAAATTTGTTGTTATTATCAACGCTCTGTCGGGATATCTTCTTACAATCCTTCCGCTTCCTTCGTTAAAGGGGTCTTCCGGCAGTTCTTGAAAGTTTTCTACTTCTTCTGCAGAAGGTAGGAGCATTTTTCTGACTGCTTTACTCTTTTCAGAAAGCAACGCATAGTAAACGCTACTTCTAAAAGGGTAAACTTTTACGACTTTTTGGAAGTCTTTTTCTTCTTTTTCCGTAAGTTTTACATACTTTTTGAGTTCTTTGATGGACTCAATAATTTCACTCAACGTTTTCACCGGATTCTACTTCTTTTTTCACGAGTTCCCTTTCCCCGAAGAAAACAAACTTTAAAACCTTCGGTTCAATCTTCACATAAACGGCACTAAAAACTCCGTAAGGTGTTTCAATTGGAAGTTCAAAAAGGTCCTGTTTTGAACCACTTTTTAACAGTAAAGACTTGCTGTTGACTTCAGATAGGGTCTGGATGAACGTATCAAGAACGAAAGGTTTGTCGGAAACTTGGGAAAGAAAGTCCTTTCTGAACTTTCTTGAAAACAGGATTCTGAATCCTTCTGACTTAACCGCAAAGTTTGATACCGAATTTAGAGCAATTTCAAGGAAAAGTTCAACTTTCTTTTCAATGTTTTCTCTTAACTTTTGGTTTTCACTTTCAAGTTCTTTTACGGTTTTTTTGAGTCTTTCAACTTCTTCTGTCAGTTCTTTGATTTTCTTGCTTTTCTTCTGCTGTTGGGCTCTGCTGGCTCTTTCAAGTCCGAGGAAGTAATTTTCTATATCTTTAAATCCTTTGTGCATTTTTTCATCCTCCTCTTTGTCAGAACTTGCAAAAGCAGAGGGTAATAATATATTATGGGCTTGAAATTTAGGAAGCAAGGACATGAAAGTTGCATCTCCCGTTTTGAAGACGAAGGTTGACGGTAAGTTGATAATCAACGCTCACTTCGGAAAGTCCGAACTATTTGCTGTTTTTGATACGGAAACTTCTGAAGTGGAAGTTTTTGAAAATCCCGGCTTGGTCGCTGAAAGGGGAAGGGGCATCTACATAGCAAAGGCTCTTTCTGAAAGGGGAGTAAGCGCGGTGCTGGTTAAGGAGATAGGACACGGAGCGTTTGAGAAACTAAAACAGTTTTCAATGAAGATTTATCTTGTGCCGAACGCCGTTAAGTTTTTTGAAGAAGCGGTTGAAATGTTTAAAAATGGGAAACTCGCAGAACTGGAAGAACCGAGCGAAGACAAAATTCGCAAATAAATAAAAGGAGGTGAAGACTTAAATGGCAACAGTTTACGTAAGAGAGGGAGAACCTTTTGAAAAGGCACTCAAGAGGTTCAAAAAGTTATGCGAGAAAGAGGGAATCCTGACGGAAATCAAAAGGAGGGAGTATTACGAGAAGCCGAGCGAGAAGAGAAAAAGAAAAGCAATGGCAGCAAGGAAAAGACTAATAAAGGCTCTAAAGAAGAGGGGACTCTTACCCTCAAAGGGCAAAAAGAAGAAATAACCCTTCCTGTTGTTGAGGGAATAAAAAGATTAATCAGAGGATTGGAAGAAAAGGAAAAGTTAACTTTTCTTGAAGAACTGCTCAAGTTCAAAGAAGAATCGCTTGAACTCTATTCAAAAGGAGGAAGAAAAGAAGTTTTGAGGATTCAACTTGAAGAAATTGAAGCAATCAGAAATTTTATCAAAAGCCATAAAAGTTCTTGAATTTGACAAAGTTCTTGAAAAAACTTCAAACTTTGCCAAAGGTCTTCCGGGAAAGGAAAAAGTTTTGTCTCTCCTTCCAAAAACCGAGATAGAAACGGTCAAGGAAAATCTTTCTAAGACCAATTTTTTCTGCAATCTTCATCTGCGTGGTGGCATTCCAATCAGAAGTTATCCTGATTTAAGACCGTTGTTTAAGAAAGTCAGGATAGAGGGAAGCGTTCTTTCAGAAAAAGAAATTGCAGAGGTTATTCAACTTCTTTCCGTAGGAAAAGAACTTGCCGGTTTTTTTACTGCCTTTTCGTTGGAAGGAAAGTTAAGCGGAATTTTCAACTTCCTTCTTCCTTCTGAAGGTCTGCTGAAAGAGATTTTGAAGTTCGTTGATGAAAAAGGGCAAGTTATTGATTCTGCTTCTTCTGAACTTTTAAAAATTAGAACTTCCATCCGCAGGATTTCTTCGGAAATTCGCAGAAAACTTGAAGTTTACTTTTCCAAATATTCCGAAGTTTTAAGAGAAAGAGTAATTACCGAGAGAAATTCTCGTTATGTTATTCTTGCGAAGCCGAACTTTCGCAAGAGTTTTGAAGGTATAGTTCACGATGTTTCGGGTTCTGGAGAGAGTTTTTACGTTGAACCGATTGGAATTTTGGAGGACAACAACCGATTGGAAGAACTAAGGGGGAGGGAGAAGAAAGAAGTCAGGAAGATTCTTAAGAAACTAACGGAATTTTTGAGAAACAATGTAAAAGAACTTGAGAGAATTTTTTGGACTGTTGTTGAAATTGACTTTTGGCAAGCGGTGGCAAGGTTTTCCCTTGAAATTGAGGGAGTGGTTCCGGAGTTTTGTGAAGAGGTTTCTTTGATTCAAGCAAAACATCCTATTCTTCTGCTTTCAAATCAAAAAGTGGTCGGAGTGGACATCAGGTTCAAAAACGGTCTTGTAATTACGGGACCGAACGCCGGAGGAAAAACGGTCGCTTTAAAGACCGTCGGGTTGTTTTCGCTTATGGCACAATCCGGATTTCTCGTTCCGGCACAAAAGTGCAAGTTAAAACTCTTTAAGCGCTGGCTCGTTGATATCGGAGACGAACAAAGTATTGAACAGTCTCTTTCAACCTTCAGTGCTCATGCCGTTAATCTTGCGGGCATCTTAAAACATGCGGACGAAAGTTCACTGGTTCTTATTGATGAACTCGGAACCGGAACTGACCCCGTTGAGGGTTCTGCCCTTGCGGTTGCGATACTGAAAGACCTTGAAAGGAAAAAGTCAACGGTGGTTATAACTACTCACCTCGGTCCCGTGAAAATGTTTGCTTGGAAGAGCGGTTATTACGAGGTTGCTACGGTTTTGTTTGACGAAAGAACGTTGAAGCCTTTGTATGAACTTGCTTACGGAATAATAGGGAAAAGTTATGCTCTTGAAGTTGCGAGAATTTGCGGGATACCGGAAGACGTTATCAGGGAAGCAAAAAGAAACCTTGTCGGCGGAGAATCTGACATAATGGAACTTCTTGAAAGAGAATATCTGAAATTGCAGGAGGAAAAAGCAGAACTTGCAAGATTGAAAGAACAGTTAGTTGAGCGGGAAAAAGAACTTGAAGAACTCAAAGAACAACTTGAGTCTGCTTTAAAGAAGAGCCAGAAGAAAAAAGAGTTTAAACAACTTGTCAAAAAAGTTGAAAAATCTGTTAAACTTTTGCAGGAAGAAACTTCTCCGATAAACGTTGGAGACGTTGTGGAAATTAGAGGAAAGAAAGGGAAAGGACGGGTAGTTTCTGTGGACAAGGAAAAAGGAATTGCGGAAGTGGTTTTCGGTTCTTTAAGGTTTAAGACGAAACTTAGGGAACTTAAAAAGTCAGAACCCGTTCCGGTTGCGGACGATGGAGTTTATCACACAAAACCGAAGAAGTTTAAACCCGAAATAATGCTCAGGGGCATGACGAGGGAGGAAGCCCTCTTGGCTCTGGAGAAATTTATAAACGATGCACTTCTTGTCGGTGCAAAAAGGGTAAGAATAATTCACGGACTCGGAGAGGGAATTTTGAAGAGAGCGGTCAGAGAATACTTGACTTCTTTGCCGTTTGTAAAGTCTTTCAGGTCGGGGGACGCATACGAAGGAGGAGAAGGAGTAACCGTAGTTGAATTTGAATAGGGAG
>CAZZKT010000004.1:0-26633 GCA_964654625.1 uncultured bacterium | reverse complement strand
TCTATTGCAAAAATTTTGCAAAAGTTTATAATAAGCAAGTGTAAAAAATACAGAATAGATTTAATCAGGGGGTGGAGGATGAAGAAAGTCTTAACAGCAATGACACTTGCGCTTCTTATTGCCAAACCTGCAACTGCTGGAGACGATTACAGGAAGTATTTTGAACCGCTACCGGCACTTCCGCCGATACCCGCAAACAACTCTTTAACCCCTGCAAAGGTTAAACTCGGAAAGATGCTTTACTATGACCCGAGACTTTCACGGAGTAAGCTTATTTCTTGTAATACTTGCCATAACATTGCTATGGGTGGAGATGACGGAGTAAAAAGTTCCATAGGACACGGTTGGAAAACGGGCGGAAGAAACGCTCCGACCACTTTGAATTCAGGATTTTTAAAGGTTCAGTTTTGGGATGGAAGGGCTCCCACGCTTGAAGAGCAGGCAAAAGGTCCCCTTCAGGCTCACGTTGAGATGAACTCAACTCCGGAACTCATAGTTAAAAGGCTCAAGCAAATTCCGGAGTATGTAAAACTCTTTAAGGAAGCGTTTCCGAACGACAAAGACCCAGTGAACTTTGAAAATGTTGTAAAGGCTATTGCTTCTTTTGAAAGAACTTTAAACACTCCGAATTCTCCTTTCCAGAGGTATCTTCTTGGAGATGAAAACGCTTTGACGAAAGTTCAAAAGGAAGGAATGAAGTTGTTCGTTAAACTGGGATGTATCGGTTGCCACAACGGTCCAGTGCTTTCCGACGGAAACTTTCACAGGTTTAAGACGAACGAGGATACCGGAAGATTCAGGGTAACCAAAAACCCCGCGGATAAATACAAGTTCAGAACGCCTCAACTTCTCAACGTTGCAAAGACCGCTCCATACTTCCATGACGGTTCAGCAAAAACCCTTGAAGAAGCCATATCAAAAATGGCAGAAGTTATGCTCGGTAAAAAACTTACCAAGTCTCAAGTTGCCAAGATTAAAGCATTCCTTGAATCTCTTACCGGTGAAGTTCCCGAAGAAGCAAGGACTGTTCCAGAACTTCCCGGCAATTAGGTCATAACGGGTCATCCGGGGAACACCCCTTGTAAGGTGGGGTGTTTCCCTCTTTTTTACAAAACTCCCTTTGTTGACGGAGTGGAAGTTCCCTCAACGGAAACCGCAAATTTCAAGGCTCTTGCAACACACTTGAAGGTTGCTTCTACGATGTGGTGAAGGTTTAAACCGTAATGGCAGGTTATGTGAAGGTTGCAAGACAAACTGTCCGAGAAAGCCCTCCAAAACTCCCTGAAGTTGTCAACTTCAATGCCGTTGATGTATTTAAATTCGGGGAATCCGGTGTAAACGAAGTAATGCCTTCCGCACAGGTCAACAGCACACGAAACGAGGGTTTCCTCCATCGGAAGCGTGAAAAACCCGTATCTTCTTATTCCCCTTTTTTCTCCGAGAGCCTTTTTTATCGCACTTCCGAGAACTATTCCCGTGTCTTCTATCAGGTGATGATGGTCAACGGAAACGTCCCCTTCCGCTTTTACTTTCAGGTTGAATCCCGAGTGCTTAGAAAATGTTTCAAGCATGTGAGTTAAAAAAGGAATGTCAGTTTCTATCTCAAACTCACCGCTTCCGTCAATTTCAACGTAAACCGAAATGGAAGTTTCCCTCGTTTTTCTTTCTAACCTTGCACTTCTCACTTTAGCATCCTTTCAAGGGAGACTATTTCTTCTATTTCTTTCAATCGCACGTAGGCTTTTTTGACAAGTTTTTCGTCCGCACAGTTTGACACCAAGTTCCAGTAGCAAATAACCGCTTCGGTGTATCTTCTTTCCTTAAAGAGGCTCTCTCCAACGGTCAGCATAACGTCCGCCCAATCTCCCTTGTCAAGTATGTTTCTTTCAAGCAGGTTCAATCCGACTTTCGCAAGTTCAAGAAACCTTCCCTGTTCTTCCAGGATTCTTGACAACTCCACAAAAGCGTCAAACGCAATGAAGGGGTCGTTCGTTTCTTCAACGAGTTCTTTCAAAATTTCTTCCGCTTGGTCGTGCATTCCTTTGTCGGTCAAGAAGATTGCCAAGGACAACTTTGCCTCATCCTTCAAAAAGTCGTCGTCCGCCCGGGACACTGCAAGTCTGTAGAAGTATTCTGCAAGTTCATCTTTTCCGAGGATATCACACAACATTCCGGCAGTTTGTATTGCGTAAACCGCTTTTGGAAACAATTCAATCGTTGAAAGAACAACGTTCAAGGCTTCTTCGTAATCTTCAATGTCTATGAGAAATTCAACGAACTTTTGGCGATATTCCACGTTAAGAAAGTCCTTTCTGCATGCTTCCGAAAACTCTTCCTTTGCTTCTTCAAACTGTCCCGTTTTTGCGTAAAGGTTGGCAAGTTCAAAGTGAAGTTTGGGGTCGTCCTTCCTTTCAACTCCTTCTTCAAGAACTTCTATTGCCTTTTGATAGTTTCCAAGTTTTGCGTAAAGTTTGGAAAGTTCTACGTAGGGAAAGGTTCTGTAAGGGGAAATGGTTTTCAAAACGTCAAGAGATTCTATTGCTTTTTTAACATTGCCGGTTGAAGTGTAAACCCTGTAAAGTTCGTAGTAAGCATCTTCCTCAAAAGGATTCAGTTTTATTACTTCCAAAAGTTCTTTTTCCGCAAGTTTGTAGTTTTTCTTGGAAAAAAACCTTACAGCCCTTCTGAGTTTTTCCTTTAAAGGATGCGTCTTTTTTCTTTTCGTGTTCCTTTTCACAAAAACCTCTCATAGCCCTTTTAAGTTATTTTATCAAAATTTTGACCTTGTGTTTTTTCAAAAGTTCCTTGATGAGTTCGTTAAACCTTTCCCTTCTTTTGGCGGAAAGGATTTCGCGGTAAGCCACTTCCTTTGAAACTCCTTTCTTTTTAGCATACTCTTCAACTTCTTTTTCGCTGATTTCTATTTTTTGGTCAACCTCTTGCGTCAGATACGCTATTATGTAAGCAGCTTCTTTGTCAATTCCCTTATGAGCGTTGAAAACCCCTCTGTTTGAAACGGCTTTTTTGGCTTCTTCAAGGATTGCAAGTCTTTTTATGTAGTAGTCAAGAAGTTTCTTAACACCTTCTTTGGAGTTCAAGAGTTTTTTGTATTCGTCGCTTAACTTGTTGGCGTAGTTTTTTATGTCAGAATACTTTATCGGTTTTCCGTCAAATTCCGCTATTACCTGGTTTGAGTCAAACCCGAAACTTGTAAGAAGGGTAAAAACAAAAAACAACCACAGCATTTTGCCCTCCGTTAATTCAAAAATACGTTCAGTTTTTTCCTAAGTGCGTATTCTCTCATTTTCTTTTTGGCTCTGTTTTCAAGTTGCCTCACCCTTTCTCTGCTTATTCCGAGTTTTTCTCCTATTTCTCTTAATGTTTTTGGTTCGTTTCCGTCCAATCCGAATCTCATGATTATTATTTTCTTTTCTTGCGGGGTTAACTGTTCAAGAAGTTCCTGTATGCTTTTTTTCAACTCTTCCTTTACGACTCTTTCTTCAACCTCTGCAGTTCCTTCTCCCTTCAAAAAGTCTTTGAAGGTAGTATCCTCTTCGTCTCCGACTGGAGTGTCAAGGGAAAGGGGAACTTGGCAAATGCTTAAAAGTCTTTCAATTTCTTTTACGTCCATTTCAAGGTATTCCGCAAGTTCTTCCATCGTCGGTTCTCTTCCGAGTTTCTTTAAAAGTTCTCCGTAAGAGCGGGTAATTTTGTTTACAAGAACTGCCTGTTTTACCGGAATTCTGACCGCTCCCGTTTGCTGGGCAAGGGCCTGCATGATTGACTGCCTTATCCACCAAACCGCATAAGATATGAACTTCACTCCCTTGTCCGGGTCAAACCTTCTTGCAGCCTCTATCAGTCCGAGGATGCCCTCTGCAATGAGGTCGTGAAGGGGCAGTCCGCAACCGATGTATTTCTTGGCAACGCTTACAACAAATCTCAAGTTTGACTCAACGAGTTTTTTGAGGGCTTCCTTATCTCCCTTTTTTGCCCTTTTTGCAAGTTCTATTTCTTCTTCCCTTGAAAGAAGCGGAATCTTTGCGATTGACTTTAAAAATGCGTCAAGGGAGTCCCTGTCGGGAACGAAAGATTCAATGAGGGAAGGGTCTATTTGCTGGTCAAAAATTTCTTTTTCAAGTTGAGGTTCAAAATCCTTTCCTATTTCTTCTCCGAATTCAAGTTCTTTTATTTCCTCGTCAAAATCAAACTCTTCATCAAAAGGAAATTTTTCTTTTTCGTCCATACTCTTATTCCTCCTTGCTAATCACGATGTATAAAACGTCTTCTCCCCTTAAAACCTTCAGCAAGATTCCCGAGGAAGAATACTCTTGGAGAACTTCTATGAGGTCTTTTACGGTTTCTATCTTTCTTAAATTCCTCGGGTCGTTTCCTGCTTTAAATATTATATCTCCTTCTCTGAGTCCGGCATCTTCCGCAACAGAACCGGGAATTACCCTCGTAACCACAACACCTTTCTTGAGCCAATGGGGAACGCCGAGTCTTTCTCTGAGGTCTTTTGTAAGTTCTTGAACGAAGAATCCAAACTCTTTCAAAACCCTTTCTCCCATTGCTGTTTCCGTTCCGGGCATTTCGCCGATTTTTACCCGCAAAACTTTTACTCTTCCGTCTCTTATGATTTTTATCGGAACTACCGTTCCCGGTTTTGTGTTTATCACTTTCAGTTGAAGGTCAGAAACGCTTTTTACCTTCTGGAAGTTGTATTCAACGATGATGTCTCCTTCTTTCAACCCTCCTTTTGATGCGGGACTTCCCGGCACGATTTTTCTAACAAGAACTCCGGATTCTATTCCGAACTTTTCCGCAATCTCTTTGCTGATGTCCTGTATGTAAACTCCGAGCCAACCTCTTATAACCCTGCCATACTTTAAGAGGTCGTTCATGACCTTTTTTGCCAAGTTAATCGGAACTGCAAAACCGAGCCCTTGAGCGTTTTTAACGATAGCGGTGTTAATGCCTATTACTTTTCCGTGAATGTCGCACAAAGGACCACCGCTGTTTCCCGGGTTTATCGCTGCGTCCGTCTGGATAAAGTTTTCTATGGGGTTTATGCCGAGCCCGTGTCTTCCGACGGCTGAAATGATTCCGTGAGTTACGGTCCAGTTCAATCCGTAAGGATTACCTATGGCTATTACGAACTCTCCAACCTTTATCTTGCTTGAGTCTCCGAGTTCTACCGTCGGAACTTTTTTGCTTCCTACCTTTATCTTGATGAGGGCTACGTCCGTTTTGGGGTCTTTACCAACAACTTTGGCGGTGTATGTTGAACCGTCGCTCAGTTTTACCTTTATCTTCGTTGCCTTGTCAATGACATGATTGTTTGTCAAGATGTAAGCCCAACCGTCATCAACCTTTACGATAAATCCGGAACCCAAAGAACGCGTCTTGAACTCCCTGGGAAAGAAGAAAGGAATCCCGAAGTATTCAAAAAAGTCCCTGAATTCCGGAGGAACGGGAGGATGATTCACCTTTATTTCCGAGACCGTGCTTATGTTAACCACGGCGGGTTTGACCTTTTCCGCAACGCTTTCAAATACTTTTTGTAAAGATTCTACGACCCTGTAATCCTCGTCACTTACTTCCACTGCACCCGCTAACTGAAAGCACAACAAAGCAACAATCAGCACGCTCAACAGTCTTTTCATCCTTCACCTCCCCTTTTGTATGCTACCTTCTTTACGACCCACTCGTTCAGCACCCTTCTTGCTCCGATGAATCTGCGTTTAAAGTATCTATCATTGAGAGAGGAAATTGCAAGTCCGTGATAGACCCTTGAGAAGTGAACGAACTTCCCGTCTCCGACGTAAATTCCGACGTGAGATGGGAAACTGGCATAGGTTCTGAAAAATACGAGGTCTCCGATTTTTAGTTCTTTCTTTGAAACCGGCACTCCGAAGTTGAATTGAAGTCTTGCGGTTCTCGGAAGGTTTATTCCGAACTTTCTGTAAACAAACCGCGTGAAGGAAGAACAGTCAAGCCCTTTCTTGGGATTTTCACCGCCAAAAACGTAAGGAGTATTCTTTACTTCCTTGAGTATTTCAACAAGATACTTCAAAAACGCACTTTTATACTTGGGAACTTCAAGAATGGAAAGGCTCCAGTTGGGAACTTTAATTCCTCTTGGTTGGGAAAGCAGTTCCGCAATAAATTCCGATTCTTCTTCAACGATGGAAAAGAAAGAGTTTGAAGGTTTTTCTTCAACGGCATTTTTGAAGATATACTTTATGGTTCTTTCGCTCTTTACGGGCTTCGGAGGTTTTTTTTCGGGGATTATCAATCTTTGTCCGGGATAAATCCTGCTTGACCTCAAGTGATTCAATCTCTTCAACTTTCTTATGCTGACTTTAAAGCGCTTTGCAATTTTGTATAAAGAGTCTCCCCTTTTTACGATGTAAATCCTTGCCAAAGAAGTATCCGAAAGCATTATCAAAACAGCCAAAGCCAACAACCACCTTCCAATCATGACTGGTTGATTTTACCACGACCGAGATTAATTTTTAGATAAGCACTCACTACTTAAGGGGTGTATTGATTGGGGAATTTTAAAATCCCCAGTTCCTTTGTTCAGGACCTTCTTTCAAGAGTTGACATCGTAGATATTATATCCCACTACGTTCCTCTAAAGCAAGTGGGAAGAAACTTCTCCTGCCTGTGTCCGTTTCATCCCGAGAAAACTCCTTCCTTCTTCGTAAGTCCCGAAAAGCAAATATTTAAGTGTTTTGGATGCGGAATTGCTGGAAACGCAATAACCTTCGTTGAAAAGTATGAAAACCTGTCATTTCCCGAAGCGGTTAAAAGGGTTGCAGAACTTTCGGGAATAGAACTCCCTTCAAACCTGACCGACGAGTTTGCGGTAAAGGTTGAAGAGGCTGGGTTCAAGTCCGCAAGATTTTTCCACGACAACCTTAAGAGAATTGAGTGGTATCTTGAAGAAAGGAAGATAAGTTTGGAAGTTGCCAAAAAATTCTTACTCGGTTTTGCTCCCGCCGGATACTCAAAAGTCCTTGAAATTGAAGAAAAAGTTGCAAAGGAACTCGGACTTATCAGCGACAAAGGAAGAGAATTTTTTGCGGAACGCTTAATCATTCCCATATTCAGCCACTCTGGAAGCATCGTGGCTTTTGGTGGCAGGGCTATAAAAGAGGGACAAGAGCCGAAATACATAAACAGTCCGGAAAGTTCTTTGTTTAAAAAGAGCAACACTCTTTACGGCTTTTATCAGGCTAAAGACCGAATTTTTTCTTCAAGGACCGCGGTTTTGGTTGAAGGATACTTTGACGTTATTTCCGCACACATGAGCGGGGTTGAAAACGCGGTTGCTCCTATGGGAACTTCTTTAACGGAAAACCACGTAAAAATCCTTTCAAGAAGAATTGACAAGGTGATTTTAATGTTTGACGGAGATTCTGCGGGAATTAAGGCAACGATACGCTCTGCAGGAATGTTTCTTTTAAGTGGTGTTGAGGTTTTTGTTGCTGACCTTCCGGACGGGGAAGACCCGGACAGTTTGAGGAAGGACGGAAAGGATTTAAAAGAATTCGTTGAAAGTTCAAAGAAGTTTGAAATATGGTTCGTTGAAAAGGTGAAGCATCTTGAAGATTCGGAAAAAATTAAACTGCTTAAAGAGTTCGGAACTGCAATATCAAGGTTAAAAAGGGAGAATCCCTTTCTTTACAAAGAACTAATTAACAAAATGTCTGTTGAATTTGACGTGGAACCGGACTGGTTTGAAGTTTATTCGCCGAGAACGCAGGAAGAACAAGAAGAGAAAGAACCGATTCCTTTCGTTGAAAAGGCATTTTTAAGGCTTGCGATGGAAAACAAAAGCGTTTTGACCGAAGAAATTTCCTCCACGATGTTCACTTCTACCGTTGCGGGGAAAATTTATGCTCTTTTGTCGCAAGGGTATTCTCCGGAAACCATTCAGGTTGAATTTCCCGAACTCACTCCTTACATAGCGGAGATACAGATGGAAGAATTCACGGATTCGGACTTTGAGTTTGCGGTTAAAAAGTTCAACGAAAAGATACTGAAAAGGCTTTTAAGAAAGGAAAAGAACTTTGAGGGAAAACTCAAAGTGGCAAAGGCCTTCATCAATGTGGCTTCCGGTTCAAAAAAGACCCAGTAGGGGGGTAAGCCTTGGAAAAGGTTAACTTTGACGAACTCATTTCCCTCGGAAAGGACAAAGGATACATAACCTTTGACGAGTTGATTGAGCATCTTGACGAGGAAGCCCTTACTCCCGAAGTTATTGAAGAACTCATAACAAGGCTTGACGAGTATGACATTGCAATCTTACCGAAAGAAGGCGAAGAGCAAATAGACCTTTCAAAACTCCAAATCACGATAGCACCCGACACCCTCCCCCGCTCCGACGACCCGATAAGGCTTTACTTGAGAGAAATGAGCAGGATTTCCCTTCTCAAAAGACACGAGGAGGTTTCCCTTGCAAAAAGGGTTGAACTGGGCAGAAAGGCTCTTCTCAGGTATCTCTTAAAAACGAGGGCGGTCGTAAACTACATTCTTGAAGCAGAAGAAAAGATAAAGAAAGGAGAGGTAAAGGTAAGAGACATAATCCGTTCTCCGGACGAGTTTGCAGAAGGTGGTGAAATTCAAAGGCAGAAAAAGTTCTTTGCAATCGTTTCCGAAATAAAGCAACTTCTGCCCGAATGGGAGCGTTTAAGAGAACAATACAGAAAAAGCAGGAAAAGAAAAGACAAATCTGCCATTAAAAAAGAATTCTTGAAGGTTTGGGCAAGGATTAACCTTCTTTTAAGGCAACTGCCCCTTTCGTTTTCCATTTACGAAAGACTTGCGGACGAGATTTACGCAAAGTATAAACTCCTCAAAAAGAGCGAAAAAACAATTCAAAAACTTACCGGAAGACTTTCTTTTCTCGGAGTGCCGATAGAGGAAATCTGTAAAAGGCTTGACGAAGACGAGATAAGAGAAAAGATAGACAACTCCAAATACACAACAAGAGACGTTAAAAAAATGGTCAAAAAATACATGGACTTGAAGAACACCTATCGCAGTTTGATAGATACGATAGACATGCCGAGAAACACTTTCTACAAACTCGCAGAAAAAATTTACTTTTACAAGAAAGATTCTCAGGAAGCAAAGCAAATTCTCGTTCGTTCCAACTTGAGGCTCGTTGTAAGCATTGCAAAGAAATACATAAACAGAGGACTTCACTTCCTTGACCTCATTCAGGAAGGAAACATCGGACTGATGAAGGCGGTTGACAAGTTTGAATACAGAAGGGGATACAAGTTTTCTACTTACGCTACTTGGTGGATAAGACAGGCAATTACGAGGGCAATTGCTGACCAAGCAAGGACCATAAGGATTCCCGTTCACATGATAGAAACCATAAACAAGGTTGCGAAGGCTTCAAGGGAACTCTACGTTGAACTCGGAAGAGAACCGAAACCCGAAGAGATTGCGGAAAGGTTGAGGATGCCCGTTTCCAAAGTCAGGGGTATTCTTCAACTCGCTCAAGAACCGGTTTCCCTTGAAACTCCGATAGGAGACGACGAAGACAGCACCCTCGGAAGTTTGATTGAAGACACGAAAAGCCCGATTCCGGAAAACGAAGTTATCAAAAAAGACCTGAAAGAAAAGGTTGCCAAACTCCTTTCCAAACTTTCCGAAAGAGAGGCTCTCGTTCTGAAGTTAAGGTTCGGACTTGACGGCTATCCGGAACACACCCTTGAACAAGTGGGAAGGGAACTGAACGTAACGAGGGAAAGAATCAGACAGATTGAGTCAAAAGCGTTGAAGAAACTCAAAAATTCCGGGCTTGACATAGACCTTAGCGTTTTCCTTGAAAAGTGAGATGAGTGGTTTCTTCAACAATCCACTTTATAAACGGTTCGTAGCCACCTCCTACCGAAAGTTCTAAAATACAGGGACAACTGTAAGGGTGATGCTTAACTATCTCTTTTATCACGTCTTTAACGAGTTTCTTGTTAGTTTTGATTATCATTGCGGATTCCGTTGCCTTTTCTATTCTCCCGTTCCACCAAAACATTGACATTACTACGGGAAAAATGTTAACGCAGGCACACAAGTTTTTCTCCAAGAGTTTCTTCCCCATACGTTTTGCTTCCTCAAGGTTCGGATAGGTGGAATAAAGTATTGCTACTTGCTCCTTCATTGCGGTAATATTTTACCACAATGAAGTTCCTACCCAACATTCTTACCCTTTCAAGACTTTTTGGCAGTTTTTTGGTGGCGGTTCTTATCTTTAAAGGTTTCCTCTTTCCCGCTTGGATTTTTTTCACCCTTTTTGCCCTCACGGACTTTCTTGACGGTTACATTGCGAGAAAGTTCTCTGTAAAAACGGATTTTGGAAGAATTGTTGACCCTATTGCGGACAAGTTTCTTGTCAATTTGACCGCTATTTCTCTTTGGAAAGTAGGAAAAATTTTAGGTATTTTTGTAATTAGCGTTCTTCTAAGGGACTTTGTTTTAATAATTGGCGGATTATTGTTGATTGTTGCCGGCAAAACTGAAAAAATTAAACCCTCAATGCTCGGAAAACTGACCACTCTTTTCCAGTTTGTTACCATTTTCTATTCTTTCTCGTGGGAAAGCGTAAAGAACTTACTGGTTTGTGTAACAGTAATCTTTACCGCTATCTCTTGTATTCAGTATACTGTAAGAGGAATAAAGGTTCTTTTCAAAGAGAAGTAGGTTCGGCGGAATGAAAATAAAACTAATAGTCCTTGACGTTGACGGAGTTTTAACGGACGGAAGCATACTCATAACCGAAAAAGGTGAAGAACTCAAGAGTTTTTTCGTTAAAGACGGATTTGCAATAAAGAGGGCTCTGGAAAAAGGCATTGACGTTGCAGTAATTTCCGGAAGGAAAAGCAGGGCTGTTGAAATCAGGTGTAAGGAACTCGGGATTTCAAGCGTCTTTCAAGGTATTTCCGACAAACTTGAAGTTTTAAAGCACTTATGTTTGCAAAAAAATATTGAACTTTCCGAAGTTGCGGGGATGGGAGACGACATTCCGGACATTCCTTTGCTATCCGCAATAGGTTTTTCGGGAGCCCCGAGCGATGCAGTGGAAGAAGTAAAAAAGATTGTAAACTTCGTTTCAAAATATCCGGGAGGAAAAGGAGCGGTCAGGGAGTTCATTGACTACATATTGAGGTTTAAAAGTTGAGAAGTTTGAAAAGATTTGCTTACCTACTGCTTTTTATTTCAATTGTTCCAGTTGTAATTTTTGTGGTAAGGTCTGAAATTGGCAAAGAAACGATTGAAGTAAAGTCCAAAAAGAGGCAAGAAATAGAAAATTTTGTTCTCAAGTCTTCGGGAAAGAACTCCTGGACTTTAACCGCTCCCCGTGCGGTTTTTTTGGACGAAAGCAGAATTCTCTTGTTGAACGCTAAAGTCCTGACAACTGTTAGGGAAAAACCCGTTGAAATCACTGCAAAAAGAGCAATTTACGAAAAGCAAAAGGAAAGGGTTAAAATGGAAAAGGTTAAGGTTAAAGGAAAAAGTTTTTGGGGCATGTCCGAAAAAGGCGTTTATCTTTCCAAAAGGAGAATTTTTGTGGGAAAGAACGGTTGCTATTTGACGATTGAGGGCAAGGGAAAAGTAAGGGGAAAATCGTGTAAAATTAACTTCAATTCGGGTATCATAAGCGTTAAAGGAAAGGTTTTTTCAAATTTGAGGGGGTAGTTTTTGAGAAGATACCTTGCAGAAATTTACATTCTTTCAACGATAACGATTCTTTTGTTTTTGCTTTTTGTCTTCACTCCGGCGGTAATGCCGTTCTTCCTTGGGGCTTGCGTTTCTTATCTTTATCATCCCGTTTTTGAATTCCTTGAAAGAAAAACGGGTAAAAAAAGAGTTTCCGCTGTCCTTACCGTGTTTTTCTTCATTGCTACTTTGACTATTGCGCTGGTGTTCGTAATCCCTGCGGTTGTTCAGCAGGTTCAAAGTTTCTTGGAATTCCTTCCAAAACTGATTGCAAAACTTGACGAGTTCATATTCCGGACAATGGGCAAACATATTCCAAAGGGATTCGGCTTTGACGCTTCAACCGTCAGTTCACTCGCAAGGGAACTTTACTACCGAATAGGGGAAATTCCGATAGGAAACATCATCGGGCGGGTATTTTCCGGAGTATTTTCTGCAATTACAATTACGATTAACGCAGTTCTCGTTCCGCTGATAGCATACTACTTCTTGGTAAATGCTTCAAAAATAAAGCAAATTTACCTTTTAACCGCTCCCTCCTCAATAGTTTCGGAACTTAAAAAACTCATAGAAAACATTCACAAGTCCCTTTCAAACTACCTAATCGGGCAAATGCTCATTGCAATTTTTGTCGGAATTTACATTGCAGTCGGATTGACGATAGTCGGAATAAAATACTCTTTCCTCATAGGTTTTGTAACGGGTCTTTTAAACATGATTCCCTATGTCGGCTTCTTTACAGGGATTGTTCCCTCACTTCTTCTTGCGGGTTTTGACAACGGAACGTTAACTGCAGTTCTCGGAGTTCTCATAGTCTTCCTAACGGAAGTCGGATTAGAAAATCTCCTTTACCCAACCGTAATGAGCAGGGCAACCGGCGTGAATCCTCTTTTGGTTCTTATTGCCATCTTTTTCGGCGGCTACCTCGGGGGCGTATTGGGAATTGTTGTTGCGGTTCCGGTTGCGGTGATGCTACTTCCGATATTTGAAAGTTTTAAAAAAAAGAAGGAATCCGTTAAATGCTTGTTGGAATAACGGGAAACATAGGAAGCGGAAAGTCAACTGTCGCAAACATTTTAAGGTTAAAGGGGTATAAGTGCATAAACGGTGACCTTTTTGCCAAAGGATTTTTGAAAAGGAAAGAGGTAAAAGAAAGAATTAAACAGGTCTTCGGAAGGGAAGTTTTTGAAGGTTCTGAAGTGAGTTTCAAAAAATTAGGAGAAAAAGTTTTTAAAAAAAGTGAAGAACTCAAAAAACTTACTTCCATAACCTCTCCTTTGGTTCTTGAGACCTTAAAGAAAGTTAAAAAATTCACCGAAAACAAACTCGTTTTTTTTGAAGGTGCGGTCATCGTTGAACAAAATTGGAAAGAAGTTTTTGACGCTTTGGTTTTTGTTTACGCTCCGCTCGGCGTAAGACTCAAAAGGGCTTATCCGAAATTTAGAAAAAAGTCTTTTTTTGAGCGGGAAAGACATCAATTTTCTTGCGGAAAAAAGTTGGCATTTTCGGATTATTTGATTTGCAACACTTCGCACCTTTTAAACCTGAAAGAACAAGTTAACCTCTTGGTTGAAAACTTAACGGGAGGAAAAGATGAAAAAGATTAAGTTCGGAACGGACGGATGGAGAGGGGTTATCTCAAAAGATTTTACGTTTGAAAATTTGTTCAAAGTTGCCTTTGCCCATGCACTCGTTTTAAAGGAAGACGGGGCAAAAAGGGTTTTGGTCGGATACGATTTGAGATTTCTCTCCGAAGAATACGCAAAACTTGTGGCAAGAGTATTTTCAGAAAACGGACTGGAAGCGGTTCTGACAAAGTTTCCCTCTCCAACGCCTGCAGTGTCTTACGCAGTGAAAGAACTTGGCTTTGACTGCGGAGTAGTTATAACCGCTTCTCACAATCACAGCAAATACAACGGGTATAAAGTTAAAGAGTCTTTCGGGGGTCCCGCAAGGACTTCTTATACCAACAGAATTGAGGACAAGATAGAATCCGCTCCGGAGTTTTACGAAGTTTCTGCGGACTTTGAGACGGAAGACATTAATCCCGCTTACATTGAGGGCGTCAGGAAAGTTCTTGATGAGAGCGTGTTTAAAGAAAAAGAAGTTCTTGTGGTTCACGATGCGATGTATGGAGTTCAACAAGGTTTTGTCCAAAAGGTTCTTGAAGGAACGAAAATCACGGTAATGCAGTTCAGAAGTTACAGGGACACACTTTTCGGGGGAATTCATCCGGAACCCGTTGTGGAGAGAAACGTAAAACCTTTATGTAACAAAGTCCGTTCTCTTAAAGCCTGGCTCGGAATAGCCCACGACGGGGACGGAGACAGAGTGGGAATAGTAGATGAAAAAGGAAACTTTATTAACTCTCAAATTTCGTTTGCCCTCGTTCTTCTCCACCTAATCAGAAACAGGAAACTCGTTAACAGCGGAATTGTAGTGAAAACCGTTTCTTCCGGCTTTCTCGTTGACAGGATTTGCAGAAAGGAAGGACTGGAACTGAAAGAAGTTCCGGTAGGGTTTAAAAACATTTCCGAACTTGTGGTTAAAGAAAACGTTGTTTTCGGAGGAGAAGAAAGCGGAGGTTACGCTTACATCAACCACGTTCCGGAAAGGGACGGACTTTTGATGGGCCTTTTGATTCTTGAAAAGTCTCTAATGGAAGAAAAACCCGTTTCAGTTCTTGTTGAAGAACTGTTTAAGGAATTTGGTTCTGCTTATTACGTCAGAAAAGACCTTCCCGTTTCCGAAGAAGAAAAAAGAATCCTTGAAGATGTTAAAAAGTCTCCGCCTGACCGTTGGAATGAACTTAAAGTGAAGAAAGTTTTAACGATTGACGGACTAAAACTGATTTTTGAAGACGATTCGTGGATACTCTTTAGACCTTCCGGAACAGAACCTCTGTTTAGAATTTACGCGGAAACACCTTCAAAAGAGAAAACCTTGAAACTGATTGAATGGGGTTGTGGGATTTTTAAAAGATGAAAAGCGGTAGATTTGTCTGGTATATGTTTGCCGGTGCAATTTTGGGAATACTTGTCGGAGCTTTTCTCCCGAACATTTCGGTTAAGTTCAAGTTTATTGGAACTATGTTCTTGAATGCACTAAAACTTGTCGTTCTTCCGTTGATAGCGGTTTCAATAAGCAATGCCTTCTTCGGTTTCGGAAATTTAAAAAGCATAGGAAAGTTGGGGGGATATTCGTTTGCATACTACCTTTTAACCACTTCCGTTGCGGTCGGTGTGGGAATGCTCGTTGCTTTCTTAATCTCTCCGGGCAAGGGTTCTGAAATATTTACCGCTCAAGTGATTGTGAAACCAAAGGAGTTCAACCTTGAAGAATTCGTCGTTAACCTCGTTCCACCGAACATATTCAAGGCACTTGTGGACTTTAACGTTCTCGGAGTTATATTTGCGGTCATTCTTTTCAGTATGGCTGGGGTTTCTTCCAAAAATGAAAGGATAGTTCCGCTCTTAAAAGAACTTGAAGAAATACTCTTGAAAATGACGAAGTGGATAATATCTCTTGCTCCTGTGGGTGTTTTTGCTCTTATTTCTTCAAAAGTAGGAGAATCCGGGGGAGCAAGGGCTATCGTTCCGTTATTTAATTCTCTCACAGAATACATCTTTTGCGTTTTGTTGGCACTTTTAGTTCACTTTTTCATTCTTTCCGCTTTGTGTTTCTTCCTCGGAAAAACCAATCCGTTCAGGATTTTAAAAACGGTAAAGGATGCCCTGCTAACGGCATTTGCTACCGCTTCGTCTTCTGCAACACTTCCCATAACGATGGAAAGAACTTCAAGAACGGGAGTTTCCCAAAACGTGCTGAACTTCGTTTTGCCCGTGGGAGCAACCGTTAATATGGACGGAACCGCTTTGTATGAGGCGATTGCCGGGATATTCATAGCCAACGCTTACGGAATAGAACTCGGAACGCTTCAATACGTTGCGATATTTTTAACTGCAATCCTTGCAGCCGTTGGTGCTGCAGGAATCCCCGAAGCAGGTCTTGTGACCATGGTTCTCGTGCTGCAGTCTGCAGGACTGCCCGTCAGCGGTATCGGAATAATCCTTGCGGTTGATTGGTTTTTGGACAGGTGCAGAACAACCGTCAACGTGTGGGGAGACATCGTAGGATGCACTGTCGTTCACAGAATGCTTGAAAGTTTAACCAGTAAAATTCCTCCGGCGAGATTGTAAAACGCAGGAAGGTAGGCTTGAATCAAAAGGATTATCGCAAGGGTTTTTTTATCGTAAAGTCCCGAATAGTAGGGCAAAAGATACATCCACCAACTCCTTGAAAGTGAAAACAGGGCATTTCCAACCGCCATAGTTCCAACAATCTTTGCAACGGGTTCTCCTTGACTCAAAAGGAGTTTTAAAAATCCGTATGCTACCGGAGGGCTTATCATTGCAGAAGTAATGTAAGTTATTTCAATAGGAGAAAAACCGATTGCTTGAAAAAAGCCTGAAAATTTCTCTCCTACAACTCCCATTACTCCCTCGTTGACCAAAAAGACAACGAAGAAAAACGCCGGAGTAAACTTCAAAGCAAACTTTATAAATTCATAAAGTCCCTTTAAAACTCCCTGTTTTACTGCGGAAAAAGAAAAGTCAAGAACGGGATTTAAGTTTGAAAAAACTTTTGACTTTTCGTTTTGGAATTTCCCAACTAAAACTGCCATAAGAAAAAGCACAATGTCAAAAAACAACCTGAACAAAGCATAATAAACCGCAACGAAGCCAATTAACGGCAGAAGAACGGGGAAGTAATAGCGATAAAAAAACATTAATCTCATCGGGAGATTGGAAGCAAGAACCGCAACAAAAAGTTCTTTCTTCGTTATTTTCCCTTCTTTCAAAAGGGTAGACGCGGTTATGTGGCTTGCTCTGGGAGAAATGAGATACAAAGCCAAAAATGTTGAGAAAAACTCGCTGACCTTAAAAAAGGGAAGTTTTATGGTTTTACTGCCAATCCAGTTTACAACTTTTGTTTCAACAAGAATTCCGGCAAGGGTATATCCGAAAGCAACGGAAAAGATGACCTGCAGGTAGATATCTTTCACTTACTCAGCGCAGTTTCACGGGAATTTCTATTTCTATTTTTTCTTTGTCTGTGTTCTCCTGAGCAACCGTTATGTTAACTCCGGATACGTCAACGAAGTGAAAGTCCTTTAAAGCCTTCAAAATGGCATCTTTAATGGCTTCTACCATGTTTGGGGGAAGACCCGCTCTGTCGTATTGAAGTATTACCTGTAACCTTTGCTTTGCAATGTCTTTTGACGGTTCTCCGAAAATGGTGGTCCTTAGCCGTTCAAGGATACCCATGACTTTAGTCTCCTCCCCCGAAAACTTTTTTTATTTTGTCCCAGAGACTTTCAGAATACTTAAATTCCTCAATGGGAACTTCTTTTCCGAGAATTCTTTCCGCAATGTTTCTGAGAGCCCTGCCGGCAATTGAATCTTCAAACAAAACCGCAGGTTCTCCCTTGTTTATGTAAGCAACCATGTTTTTATCCTCGGGAACAACTCCGAGAAGTTCAAGCCCAAGTATTTCAACAACCTCATCTGCATCAAGCATATCCTTTCTTGCCACTTTTTTCGGGTCAAGTCTGTTAACTATAAGTCTCGGTTCTTGTTTTCCCATTGCTTCGCAAAGTCCGGTAACCCTGTCCGCATCTCTTATTGACGCTATTTCTGGATTTGCTACAACAATCACAGCATCCGCAGGAGCAACCGCAGTTTTGAATCCTTCCTCTATTCCCGCAGGAGAATCTATGAAAATAAAGTCAAAGTTTTTTCTGAGCGTTTCAACTATTTTCATAAGGTCTTCCGGTTTTACTGCACTTTTATCTTTGGTCTGTGCTGCGGGAAGAAGATACAAGTTTTTAGTTCTTTTGTCTTTCACAAGTGCCTTTTCCACGGGGCAAACGCCTTCAACAACGTGAACGAGGTCATAAACAATCCTGTTTTCAAGTCCGAGAATCAAGTCAAGGTTTCTAAGACCGGTATCCGCATCAATTGCCACAACTTTGTATCCTTTTGCTGCAAGGGCAGTTGCAAGATTGCCGGTTATGGTGCTTTTGCCCACTCCTCCTTTTCCAGAAGTAATGCAAAAAACTTTATCCGCCATTTGTTCCGCTCCCCTGTTTGGGATTTATTATAAACTTTCCGTCTTTAATTCTAACCCTAAAATTAACAAATTTTTCTGTTCTGTCAAAGGTTAATTCCTTTCCGCAAACTTCAAGTCTTGGTGCTTGGAAAAACATCGCCCTTACTTCTCCGTCGTTCTTTCCTACTCCGGCTTTTACCGTTCCCCTCAAACTGCCCATAACGTAAACGCTTCCGCCCGCTTCAATTTCGGCTCCCGGATTTACGTCGCCCATGATTATTATGTCTCCCGGAAAAACGATTCTATCTCCGGACCTTAAAGTTCCCCTTATAACTTGAACTTCCCTGTGTTTTTCAACTTTCTTGCTACCTTCCGGTTCATGTATCATGTCACAAGGAATTCCTAAAGCACTGCAAATTTCTCTGTTTCTCTGTATGTTGGTTTTGAAACCGCAAAAGCAGATTCCGTCAATGGTTTTAAAAAATTCAACGACTTCTTTTACGTCTTCAACCTTTAAAGAACAGTTCACGAGTGATATGACAAGCCTTGAACCTCTCAGCAGTTCTTTTTTTTCTTTTAAGAACCCTTTGAGTTCTTCAACGGGTAGAGAAACGCTGTTGACGATAAGTTCTATTCCGACAAGATTCGTTCCCCTTAACTTAAACTCCATCTTCTAACCTCTACTGCAAAATCATACAAAACTTTGACCCGAAAATCCATACAAAATGATTTTTCATCTGTAATCACGAAGTTCTTCCCTTGCTTACCGAAAACATTCTTACTGCTGAAACTCTGGACCTCAACGTAATGGTATCATCTCCGGTGGGGTATTTTGACTACAGATGAACTCGAACAAACATAGGAAAACTTATTACAATTTTGTAGGAAAGATTGCCTGCTTGAAAAATCTTTTGACCTGAAAAGGAGGTTGCGATGCTAAAGGAAAAAATCGCTCAAATGGACGCAAAATTCCTAACCTCCGGTAAGCACAAAATAAGCCTTGACAAGTTTTTAGAACTCTGGAGTAAAGGAGAAGCAATAATGCTTGATGTCAGGTTGAAAGAAGAATCAGAACTCGTTCCCTTTCGTTTTGGAATTAACATCCCCCTTCATCAACTTCCGCAAAATCTTGACAAGATACCAAAGGACAAGACAGTTGCCATAGTTTGTCATGGAAAAGTTAGGGCATCAATAGCATACGCGTATCTTCTATCGGAGGGATTCGAAAACGTAAAGATTCTTGATGCCAACGCAGGAGACATTGCTGACAAAGTAACTCCAGGACTTGTCAAAAAGTTGAATCTTATTCAAAGTTAAAAATGGAACTAAAGTTTTTCGTAATCGGAAAAATCCCGAGCAAGGCAAACTACAAGAAGATTTCCCACAGGTTTCAGAACGGTTCTTTTAAGCCGTTCATAATAAATGACCCGGAAGTTTTGAGAATTCAGGAAGAAGCGGTGCTTCAACTGAAAAGACAGAAAAAACTTTACAGGCAAATAAAATTCCCGATAGAAAAGCCGGTAAAAATTTCCATTAAATTCTTTTTTTCCTCAAGAGTATCTCAAAGAGACCTTGACAATGCGGAAAAGTTCGTCGGAGATATTCTTGAAAAGTCGGAAATTTTAAAGAAAGACTCGCTCATTTACGTAAAAGAAAGGGTTGAAAAGAGGAAAGGAAAAAAAGACGTTGAGGTGATAGAGATAAACATTACTCCTTTAAGTGATGAAGAAATAGAAAGTTTGAATTCTCCTTTTGAAAACCTTGAAGAAATTTTCAAAAGTTTGGGGGAAGAGGGTGCAAGTTGAGATAGAACTCACTTTGAGTCCCGAGGAAGAACTCAAAGACGTTCTTGAAAAACTCGGAATAAAAAAGTTTGAAATAGTGAGAAAGTCCCTTGATTCCAGAAAGAAGCCAAAGTTTTTCTACCGCATTCGTGCTGACGTTTCGGAAGAAAAGGGAAAGGAACTTTTGAATTCCGGAATTGCCAAACCTTTCGTGGAAAAGGACTTTTCGGTCGTGATTCCGAAGATTTTAAAAAAGCGGAAAGTCTTTATAGTAGGGTCCGGACCCGCAGGGCTTTTTACCGCTTACGTTCTTGCTTCCGCGGGACTTTGCCCGGTAGTGGTGGAAAGGGGGAAAGAAGTAGAAAAAAGAAGCAAAGATGTTGAAAGGTTCTGGAAGTTCAGAAAGTTAAACGAAAATTCAAACGTTCAGTTCGGAGAAGGGGGAGCGGGCATATTTTCCGACGGAAAACTTATTTGCAGAAGCAAAGATTCAAAAAAGCACTTCGTTTACAAGGTTTTGGTTGATTGCGGCGCTCCGGAAGAAATCCTCTACGAAAGCAAACCTCACATAGGAACGGACAGATTGAAAGAAGTGGTCGTTAACCTTCGCAAAAAGTTGACTTCCATGGGAACGGAATTCAGGTTTTCAACCCTTTTAAAGGACTTAAACCTTGAAAACGGCAAGGTGACGGAAGTTATTTTTCAAGACCTTGCTTCCGGAAAGGAATATGCAGAAAATCTTGATTTCCTGTTCCTTGCAGTCGGCAACGCTTCAAGGGATACTTTTGAAATGCTTATGAAAAGGGGAATAAGAATAGTCGCAAAACCCTTTGCCGTGGGATTGAGAATCATTCACACTCAAAAGACGATAAACAGGATTCAATACGGGAAAAAGTGGTATAAACACCCGAAGTTGCCCCCGGCAGACTACGCTTTTACTTACAAGTTCGGAAAAAGGGGAGTTTTCACCTTTTGCATGTGTCCGGGGGGTTATGTGATATGCGCTCCTTCCGAAAGGTTGACCGTGGTTTCCAACGGAATGAGTAATTACGCAAGGGACAGCGGATACGCAAACAGCGCCGTGGTCGTTCAGGTTTTCCCGGAAGACTTTGATAATGACCCGAAGAAAGCCATAGAATTTCAAAGGTTGCTTGAAAGAACCGCTTTCTTTGCGGGAGGAGGAAACTACGCAATGCCCGCACAAAGGGCAGTGGACTTCATAAGGGAGGAAATTTCGGGCAAACTCATTGAGGACGGCTTCATTCCGGAGATTAAACCTGCCAGACTGGACAGACTTCTTCCGGAATGGCTCAAAGAACCAATCAAAAGGGCTTTACTTCACTGGCACAAAATGACAAACTTCTTCCTTCCGGAAAACGCTACGCTTGTCGGGGTTGAAACGAGAACCTCTTCCCCGGTCAGGATTTTAAGGGAAGAAAGCGGAGAAAGTGTCAGTGCTTCAAACTTGTTTCCGGTGGGAGAAGGAGCGGGTTATTCCGGCGGAATAGTCAGTTCCGCTATTGACGGAATAAACGCCGGACTAAAACTGATTGAGAGGCTGTCGTGAGAGAATTGGAAGAACTTTTGAAAGAACGGGTTTTACTCCTTGACGGTGCAATGGGCACCATGCTCATGGAATTCGGAATAAAGGTCAATCAGGCTCCGGAACTTTTGAACGTTGAAAGGCCGGAAGTCATAGAGCAAATTCACAGGGCATACGTGGAAGCGGGAGCGCAAATAATAGAAACGAACACTTTCGGAAGCAATCGGATAAAACTGTCCCACTACAACCTTGAAAACAGGGTCAGGGAACTCACCGCAAGGGGAGTTGAAATAGCGAAAAGGGCTTCCGGAGGAAGGGCTTTAGTTGCCCTTTCTGTGGGCCCGACCGGCGTTTTTGCAGAACCCATCGGCGAGTTGAGTTTTGACGAACTCGTTGAAGTGTTTGCAGAGCAAATAGAAGCAGGGGCTAACGCGGGGGCGGACTTAATAATCATTGAAACGATGGCGGACATAAAAGAAGCAAAGTCCGCAGTTATCGGTGCAAAAAAGGTTTGTGACCTGCCGGTGATTGTCAGTATGACCTACGAAGAAGACGGAAGAACTTTACTCGGAACACCTCCGGAGGTGAGTGCCATAGTTTTTGAAAGCCTCGGCGTTTCGGGGATAGGAGCAAACTGTTCCCTCGGTCCCGAAGGATTCAAAGAAGTCGTTGTGAGACTTTCAAAGATTACGGACCTTCCAATAGTCATTTACGCAAACGCCGGAATTCCCAAGGTCGTTCACGGCAAAACGATTTATCCCGAAACTCCGGAAAGTTTCGCAAGGAAGATGGCAGAACTCGTAAAACTCGGAGCAAACGTTGTCGGGGGCTGTTGTGGCACTACTCCGAAGCACATAAAAATGTTAAAAGAACTGATTCCCGAAAAGCCGGTAGAAAGACAAAAAGAGATAAAAGGTTTAAAGGTTGCAAGCAGAACCTCTTGGGTTGTCATCGGAGATTCTTTTCCTACGAGAATCGTGGGCGAAAGGATAAATCCCACCGGGAAAAAGAAACTTCAGAATTCTTTGAAAGAAAGGAACTTTTCCCTCGTAAGGAGTGAGGCAATCAAGCAGGTTGAAAAAGGAGCGGAGATTCTTGACGTTAACGTCGGCGTTCCCGGGATTAACGAAAAAGAAGTTTTGAAGGAAGCGGTAAGAACCGTCATGGAAGCGGTGAACGTTCCGTTGATGATTGACACCAAAGACCCCGAAGCCCTTGAAGAAGGACTGAAGATGTGCGACGGAAAACCCATCGTCAACTCCTGTTCTGCGGAAAAGAGAGACATTGAAAGGATTTTGCCCCTCGTAAAGAAATACGGAGCGGGAGTAATCCTTCTTGCGGTTGACGAAAAAGGAATTTCAAAAGACGGAAGAAAGAGGGCGGAAGTAATCAGAAAACTCATGGACAGAATGACTTCCGAAGGCATAAGAAAGGAAGACATGATTGCGGACGTTTTGAACCTTGCGGTAAGCGCAATGCCGGGTTGTGCGGAGGAAACTTTAAAGGCGTTAAGAATCGTAAAAAACGAACTAAATTTGCCGACGATTCTCGGAGTAAGCAACGTTTCGTTCGGTCTTCCTTCAAGGTCTTCAATTAATTCCGCTTTCGTTTCTATGGCAATTCACTCCGGACTTGATGCGGGAATAGTGAATCCTCTTGACGAAAACATCGTAAGAGCCATCTTCTCCGCTGACGTTCTCGTGGGCAAAGACCCGGAAGCAAAAAGACTTTCAAGCATTGAGTCTCCGCAGGAGGAAAGGAAAGAGGAAAAGAAGACCCCGAAAAATCTTTTGGACGAAATATTCCAAAAGGTCGTTGAAGGAGACAAAGAGGGCATCGTTGAACCCGTCAAGAAGGCTCTTGAAAAGTATGAACCCCTTGAGATAAGCGACAGGGCTTTAATTCCTGCCCTTGAAAAGGTTGGAGAAGAGTTTGAAAAGGGTAAAATTTTCCTTCCGCAAATGCTGAAGTCCGCTCAGGCGGTTCAAACCGCATTTTCTTACCTGAAAGAAGCACTCAAAAAAGAGGGAGTTTCCGGAAAGAAACTCGGAAAAATAGTCATGGCAACGGTTTACGGTGATGTTCACGAGATAGGAAAAAACATAGTGATAACGCTACTTGAAAACAGCGGATTTGAAGTGGTTGACCTCGGAGTAAACGTTCCTCCGGAAAAGGTCGTTGAGGCGGTAAAAAGGGAAAAGGCGGACGTGGTCGGATTGAGCGCTTTGATGACAACGACTTTGCCCTCAATGGAAGAAACGGTAAAAGCGCTAAGGGATGCCAACCTGAACGTTCCGGTGGTGGTCGGAGGAGCGGTGGTTGATGAAGAATTTGCAAAAAGAATAGGAGCAATTTATGGAGAAGATGCCAGACAGGCTGTTAAAATTATGAGGAGACTGGTGGGGGACAAAACTAATGGTGAAAGTTAAAATCCATCGCTGGGAGTTCAGGGAGGTAAAGGAACCGTCTTTCTTGATGCCGTTTGCAAAACTGAAGTGGGACTGGATAAAAACTGCAAAAAGGTTCGTTGACTTTTTCTCAGACTTTGAAGAAATGGTTGTTGTGGGAATGGGCGGTTCTTCTCTCGGAACGAAAACGATTCACCAGTTTTTAAAGTTTAAGGCAAAGAGAAAAGTTTTCTTCATAGACAACGTTGACCCTCTCCTTGTCGGGAGCGTTTTAAGAAGAATTTCCTGGAAAACGACCTGCTTTGCGTTTGTCAGCAAGTCCGGAAAAACCCTTGAAACGGTTACGATTTTCAACATAATCCTAAAAGAACTTGAGAAAAGGCGTTTAAAGGCAGGAAAGAGAATAATCCTCATAGGAGACGAGGGAAACGCTTTTTGCACCCTCGCAAGGGAACAAAACCTGCAGTTTGCTCCCATTCCTCAAGAAATAGGCGGAAGGTTTTCGGTTTTCACGTTCGTCGGCATAATTCCCTCTCTTTTTGCGGGATACAGCGTTGAAAGACTTTATTCCGGAGCGGAAAAAGCCCTAAACGAAAAACAGTTGGCGTATAACATTGCAGAGTGGAAGTTTTACCATTACAGGCACGGGCGAAGGATTTCCGTGATGATGCCCTATTCTTCCTTTTTGTCCGAGTTTACCGAGTGGTATTCCCAACTTTGGGGAGAGTCTTTGGGAAAGGAAAAGAAAGGACAAACACCTTTAAGGGCTGTAGGCACGGTTTCCCAACATTCAACGCTCCAACTGTTTATGGACGGACCCGACGACAAACTCTTCCAGTTTATCTTTGTTAAGAACTTTCCCTTTGACTTTTCGCTTCCGCAGAACGCAAAAATTTTGAGTTTCCTCGGAGAAAAAACGCTCACACAGGTCCTTGAGGCAGAATACATAGGAACGGTTACAGCCCTACTTTCAAGAGGAAGGCCCGTTCTTGAAATTACTGCCAGCAGGGTTTGTGAAGAAACGCTCGGATTCCTGTTCATGACCTACATGCTTGCGGTCGTTAAAATGGGAGAACTTCTCGGAGTTAATCCTTACGGTCAACCTGCAGTTGAAGTCGGCAAGAAAACCGCAAGAGAAATTCTCATAGGGGGAAAGAAATGAGAAAGTTAGCAGGTCTTTTGTTCGTTTTAATGTTGATTTCCGGATGTTTCGGAGGAGGTAAAAAGGCGAAGAAAATGATTAACGGAGCCGGGGCAACATTTCCCTATCCGGTTTACGTTGAATGGGCAAGGGAATACGAAAAGGCAACGGGAATAAGGGTGAACTATCAAGGCATCGGTTCGGGCGGTGGAATAAAGCAGGTCAGCGAAAGGGTCGTTGACTTCGGAGGCTCTGACACCATGTTAAGCCCGGAAGAACTCGGCAGAAAGGGACTTTTACAGTTTCCTGCAATCATCGGTTCAATCGTTGTGGTTCACAACGTTGAAGGCATTAAAGACGGAGAACTAAAACTTTCCAATGAAGCAGTCTGCAAAATCTTTCTCGGAAAGGTCAAATACTGGGACGACGATATTATCAAGAAAGACAATCCCGGCGTAAAACTTCCTCATCAAGCCATCACGGTGGTTCACAGGGCTGAAGGTTCCGGAACTACGTGGAACTTTACATACTGGTTGAGCAGTGTTTGTAAAGAATGGAAGGACGAGGTCGGTTACGGAAAGGTCGTCAGTTGGAAGACGGGAATAGGAGCAAAGGGTAATGCGGGAGTAACGAACTACGTTATGAAAACTCCGGGAGCGATAGGTTACGTTGAGTATGCTTACAAGGTTCAAAACAACCTCAAGGCGGTTCAACTTCAAACAAAAGAAGGAAAGTTTATTGCCCCCACCTTTGAATCCTTTGCCCGTTCTGCAGAAACTGCCGATTGGAGTCCGGAAAACCACTTTTACATTGAAGGAAACCTTATTCTCAAGCCGAACAGTTGGCCCCTTACCGCTTCAAGCGTAATACTGCTTCCGAAGGAAAAATACGGCAGAAACAAAATGGTGGTTGACTTTTTCAAGTGGGCTTTTGAAAACGGAGACCGCATAGCCAAAAAACTCGGTTATGTTCCGTTGCCAGAAAAAGCGAAAAAAATGGTGGAAAACTACTGGAAGGAGCATATAATTACCTCTGCAGTTCCTCAAAGCAGGTAAGGGAGGGGACAAAATGGCAAAGACGCTGGGAGTTCACATCGTTGCGGACCTTTACGGGTGCAACCCTGAAACTCTCAAGTCAGCCGAAAAGATGGCAGAAATTTTTGAAGGAGCGGTATCGTTCGCCAACCTGAACAAACTCTCTTCCTACTACCACCAGTTTGAACCCCACGGAGCCACAGGGGTTGTGGTAATTTCGGAATCCCACCTGTCCTTCCACACTTGGCCGGAACACGGCTATGCTGCAATAGACGTTTACACTTGCGGAGAGCACGAAAGTGCCTTCAAAGCCTTTGATTACATAGTAGAAAAACTGAACCCGGAACGGATTGAAAAAGAAGTTCACTTCAGGGGAGTGGTAAACGAGGAGGAAGAAGTCAAGTTCTGCACGACGAGTTTTGGCTGACTCCCTACTCCCCGAGTTTCTTTTCCATTTGTTCCTGTTCAAGTTTACACTTTATGCAAAGTTCCGCAACCGGCCTGAGTTTCAACCTCTCGTATTGAATACACTCTCCGCACTTCTCACATATACCGTAAGTTCCTTCCTCAATTTTCTTCAGGGCTTTTTCTATCTTTTTCAGATACTTTGCTTCCCTGTCCCTGATTCTCATTTCAAAGGTTCTCAATATCTCGTCCGTTGACATGTCAACGAGGTCTCCGACTTCCCTTTCCGCGTGAAGTTGGTCTTCAAGCCCTCTCTTTATATCTTCAAGGACTTCAGCCCTCCTTCTCTCAAGAATTTCCTTAAGTTCCTTTATCTGTTCTTCGGTAAGACACCTTTTCTTCATCGCTCCCTCCCGGCAGATTTGTAAGGGAAAAAGTATCAAAATTTAAAGAAAGGTCAAGGCTGTT
>CAZZKT010000003.1:0-26858 GCA_964654625.1 uncultured bacterium | reverse complement strand
AAGGTTTTGGTTAACGTGGCAAACTTTTCTGAAGTTAAAGGTTCTTTTGTTCTTTTAAAGGCTTTTTGCGAACTCTCTAAAAGATTTGAGAATTTGTTTTTGTTCTTGGTCGGAAGGGATACCGAGAAAGCAATTCCTTTAGCAAGAAAACTCGGAATAGAAAAGAAGGTTTTTGCCCTCGGGTTCAGGAGGGACGTTCCTCAAATACTGAAAGCGTGCGATATCTTTGTTTTGCCCTCTTTGAATGAAGGTATAGCGGGTTCTTTACTTCAAGCGATGGCAATGGGAATGATAGTGGTTGCAACAAAAGTCGGAGGGATTCCGTATTATCTTAAAGACGGAGAGAACGGAATTCTTGTTGAACCGAACAGTGTTGAATCTCTCGTTTGCGGTATTGAAAGGGCGCTTTCTAACCTTGAAAACGACAAAATGAAAAACTCTGCGGTGGAAACTGCAAGGGAGTTTGATATAAGAAAAATTGCAAAAAAAACGCTGGAAATTTACGAAGAGGCTGTTAAAATTTCCTTTTCGGATAATTCCAGAAAGAGGTGACAAAATGCTGGAATTTGTTTTACCCGACGGTTCGGTGATAAAAGCGGAAAAGGGAATTAGCGTTAAGGAGTTGGCGGGGAGAATTTCTGAAAGACTTGCAAGAAGGGCAATCGGCGTGCTTTTGGACGGAGAGGTGTATGACGTTCATACCGAGTTAACCCGGGGAGGCAAACTCAAGGTAATAACTCCCGAAGACCCGGAGTCTCTGCAGATTTTAAGGCACAGCTGTGCTCATGTTCTTGCAAAGGCCGTGAAAAGGTTGTTCCCCGAAGCAAAGTTCGGAATAGGTCCTGCAACGGAAGAAGGATTTTTCTACGACATAGATGTTGACGGAAAGTTAAGCGAGGAGATGCTTGAGCGCATTGAAGAGGAAATGAGGAAAATAATCTCTGCCAAGGAACCTTTTGTAAGGGAAAAGGTTTCTCGGGAAAGGGCAAAGGAACTGTTTGCTGATGACCCTTACAAACTTGAACTGATTTCCGAAATACCCGAGGACGAACCGATTTTTGTTTACTGGCTCGGAGAGGATTTCTGCGACCTTTGTAAGGGTCCACACCTTGAGAATGCAGGTCAAATAAAGGCTTTCAAACTGCTTTCTGTTTCGGGGGCTTACTGGAAGGGAAGTGAAGAAAACAAGATGCTTCAAAGGGTTCACGGAACGGCATTTTGGAAAAAGAGCCAACTTGACGAATTCCTTAAACTCCTTGAAGAAGCAAAGAAGAGAGACCACAGGGTTTTAGGCAAAGAACTTGAACTGTTTGCAATTTACGAGGAATCGGGACCGGGTCTTGTTTTCTGGCTGCCAAAGGGTTCAATTTTGAGGAGAGAATTAGAAAAGTGGATTGAGGAAGAACACGAAAAGAGAGGATATCAAAGGGTATATACACCCCACATTATGAAGATAGAACTCTGGGAAACTTCCGGGCACTTGGGATATTACAGCGAAAACATGTTTTTCGTTCCCGTTTCGGAGCACGGTTCGCCCGCGGACGTTCTTTCTTGTAAGGGAAAGGAAACTTATCACTGGTATGCAGTAAAACCGATGAACTGTCCGGCCCACATACTCATTTACAAGTCCAAAGTTAGA
Source organism: uncultured bacterium (assembly GCA_964654625.1). Taxonomy (GTDB): domain Bacteria; phylum Aquificota; class Aquificia; order Desulfurobacteriales; family Desulfurobacteriaceae; genus CAZZKT01. The sequence continues at coordinate 25,219 of CAZZKT010000003.1, read as the reverse complement.
AGTTACAGAGACCTTCCGATAAGGTTCTTTGAACTCGGAACCGTTTACAGATACGAAAAGAGCGGTTCTCTTCACGGACTTTTAAGGGTTCGCGGTTTTACTCAAGACGACGGACACATATTTTGCACGCCGGAACAGTTAAAAGAGGAAATAGAGAAGGTTCTTGATTACGTGTTGGAAGTAATGGACATTTTCAAGTTTGACTACGTGGTCAATCTCGGAACGAAACCGGACAAATACATCGGTTCTGACGAGGATTGGGAACACGCTCAAGATTCTCTCGTTCAAGCCCTTGAGTCAAAGGGGATAAAGTTCAACGTAGTTGAAGGAGACGGTGCCTTTTACGGTCCGAAGATAGACATTGCGGTTCTTGATGCCCTCAAGAGAAAGTGGGATGGTCCGACAATACAGGTTGACTTTAACCTTCCCCAGAGGTTTGAACTCACCTACGTTGATTCTGACGGAAAAGAGAAAAGACCGGTAATGATTCACAGAGCGATAATGGGCAGTATAGAGAGGTTTATAGGGCTTCTCATAGAACACTTCGGAGGGCTTTTCCCTCTGTGGCTTGCCCCCGTTCAGGTTGCGGTAATTCCGGTAAGCGAAAAGTTTGAGGAATACGCAGATGCGGTTGCGGAAGTTCTTGCGGGTAAGGGAGTCAGGGTTGAAGTTTTGAAGGAAGGAAGGGTCGGCTACAGAATCAGAAAGTCTGAAGTGTTGAAAATTCCATACATGCTCGTTGTCGGAGAAAAGGAAGTAAACTCCGGCACGGTTTCGGTTCGTTCCAAGAAAAAGGGAGACCTCGGAACCATGAACCTTAACGAGTTTGTTGAAATGATAGTTAACGAAATAAAAGAGAAAACCGTATAGAGGAGGGAGCCATCGGAAGGTTTAACGAATTAAGGGTAAACGAAAAGATTAAGGCAAAAGAAGTTCTCGTGATTGACGAAAACGGGCAAAAACTCGGGGTTATGAAAACGAAGGAAGCCCTTGACATTGCTTACGAAAAAGGACTTGACCTCGTGGAGGTTGCTCCTAATTCAAATCCTCCCGTTTGCAGGATAATGGACTACGGCAAGTATAAGTATCAACAGCAGAAAAAACTTCACGAAGCAAAGAAAAAGCAAAAGGTCATAGAGGTAAAGACGATAAAGTTAAGACCGAGAACCGACGACCATGACATTCAGGTTAAGGTTAAGCACATAAGGAAGTTCCTTGAAAAGGGCAACAAGGTTAAGGTCATCGTCATGTTCAGGGGAAGGGAGCAGGCTCACTTGGAACTCGGAGAACAGCAACTTAAAAGGATTTACGAGTCCGTTTCGGATGTCGGAACTATTGAACAAAAGCCCAAAAAGGAAGGAAGAGACATGATAATGGTTCTTGCTCCTTTAAAGAGATAGGAATATAATTCACCCTTGCTTTATCCGATTGAAAGACCGGAGGAGGTGAAAATGCCGAAGATTAAAACAAGAAAGTCTGCAGCAAAAAGGGTAAAGATAACTGGCAAAGGAAAGGTAAAGCATTGGTCTCCAAACAAGAGCCACCTGTTGGTTAAAAAGAGCAGTAGAAGAAAGCGCAGACTTGAAAAAGGCAAGTATCTTACGGGAGAAACCGCAAAAGAGTTCAAAAGGCTGGTTCCTTACATGTAAAACTCGGTAGAGAGCGGGAGGTTAGGAAATGAGGGTAAAGTATAGCGCAAGGAGGCAAAGGAGAAAGAAGTTAAAAAAGTTGACGAAAGGATACTTCGGAGGCCGTTCAAGGCTTTACAGGACGATGAAAATAGCGGTTATGAAATCCCTTTACTACGCTTACCAACACAGAAGGTTGAAGAAGAGGGACTTCAGAAGGCTTTGGATTTTGAGAATAAACGCTGCAGTAAGGGAACACGGACTGAACTACAGCAGATTCATGTATGGTTTGAAGAAAGCGGGAATAGAACTTGACAGAAAAGTTCTTGCGGACATAGCGGTAAGGGACCCGCAGTCCTTTAAGGAAATCGTTGAGAAAGTGAAAACCGTTCTTGCGGAGGGCTAAAATGGACGTTAAAAAACTTCCTCCCGGGAAGAATCCTCCGGATGACATTTATGCGGTAATAGAAATTCCCCAAGGTTCAAACATCAAATACGAACTGGACAAAGACAGTGGAGCGATTTTCGTTGACAGATTCCTGTTTACTCCGATGTTCTATCCCGCAAACTACGGTTTTATCCCGAATACCCTTGCAGAGGACGGAGACCCTATGGACGTTCTCGTTCTTTCCAGATATCCTGTAGTTCCCGGCAGTGTAATAAGGTGCAGACCGGTCGGCGTTTTGATTATGGAAGACGAAAGCGGGAAGGACGAGAAAATACTTGCTGTTCCCCATTCAAAACTTGACAGAAGTTTTGAAAACTACAAGGACATTAACGACTTACCCCAGAGCGTTCTTGACGAAATTAAGCACTTCTTTGAACGGTATAAAGACCTTGAACCCGGAAAGTGGGTTAAGGTAAAGGAATTCAAGGGAGTAGAAGAAGCGAGAAAACTTATAATGGATTCTGTTGAAAGGGCGGGAAAAGAAACGACTTAAAGTTTTCGTAACGGGAATCGTTCAGGGAGTAGGTTTTAGACCTTTCGTTTACAGACTTGCGGTTTCTCTTAACCTTAAAGGGTGGGTAGCAAACACAACTTACGGAGTTGTCATAGAAGTAGAGGGAGAAGAAGAAAAACTCGTTGAATTTCTCAAACTTCTTGACAAGAAAAAACCGCAAATTTCAAAAATCTTTTCCCTTGAATACAAATTCCTGCCACCTGTAGGTTATGAAACGTTTGAGATAAGAAAAAGCAAAGAAGAAGGAAAGGTCAAAGTAAGCGTTCTGCCGGACATTTCAACCTGCGAAGACTGTCTTAAAGAACTGTTTGACCCCAACGACAGAAGATATTTGTATCCCTTTATAAATTGCACCAATTGCGGCCCGAGGTTCACCATCATAGAGAAACTTCCTTACGACCGGAAAAACACTTCAATGAAAGTCTTTGAAATGTGCAAAGATTGCAAGAAGGAATACGAAGACCCGACAAACAGAAGATTTCACGCCCAGCCGAACGCTTGCTGGAAGTGCGGTCCAAACGTGAGTTTCTGGAACTCAGATAAGAAGAAAGTTGCGGAAGGTATTGATGCCATTGAACTTGTGGTTGACTACATAAAGAAAGGGAAAATTGTAGCGGTAAAGGGAATAGGTGGCTTTCACATTCTTTGCGACGCCTCTAACTCAAAAGCGGTTAGGACTCTGAGGGAAAGGAAAAAGAGGGAAGAAAAACCTTTTGCGGTAATGTTCAAGTCCGTTGAAGAGGTTGAAAAACACGCCCATCTTTCAGAAAAAGAAAGACTTGCAATTGAGGGTCCGGAGTCTCCGATAGTCATTCTGAAAAAGAAAAAAGAAAGCAATATATCCGAGGAGGTTGCTCCGAGGAACTCAACCGTTGGAGCGTTTCTTCCCTATTCTCCCATTCATCACTTAATCCTTTCAAAACTTGAAAATCCCGTTGTTGCAACAAGTTGCAACATTACTGACGAACCAATCGTTAAAGACAACGAAACTGCAATAAGCCTCATCGGCAACCTCGTTGACGGAGTTTTGACTCACAACAGGGACATAGTCAGAAGGTGCGACGATTCGGTGGTAAGGGTCATGGGAGGGGTCAGAGTCCCGATAAGACGTTCAAGGGGATTTGTTCCCGTTCCCGTGCTTTTAAAGTTCAACCTGAAAAGGCAGGTTCTTGCCCTCGGCGGACACATGAGGAATACCGTTGCCGTTGCAAAAGACAACAAGGTGTATCTTTCACAGCACATCGGGGACATTGACAACGTTTACGCGGAAGAGTTTTTCAAGGAAGTTGTGAAAGACATGCTCTCCCTTTTTGAAGTTGAACCCGAGGTGGTGGTTTGTGACCGGCATCCGGGCTACTTTTCAACGAAGTTCGGAGAAGAGAAGTTCGGCAACAAACTCGTGAAAGTTTATCACCACCATGCCCACATTATTTCCTGCATGGCTGAAAATGAAGTTGAAGTGGGAGAAAAGGTAATCGGGCTTTCTTACGACGGAACGGGCTACGGAGAGGACGGAACAATCTGGGGCGGAGAGGTAATCGTTGCGGACTACACCGAGTTTGAAAGGAAGTTTCATCTTTTGCGATACCCGCTTCTCGGAGGAGAGTGGGCTGTTAAAGAGCCTTACAGAAGTGCTTATGCTCTGTTAAAGGTTGCGGAGTTTAAACCCGAAGAAATTTTAAGAGTTGACGAAAAGAAACTTGCATTTCTTGAGTTTATGATGAAAAAAGGAAATTATCCGGAAACCTCAAGCCTCGGAAGGCTTTTTGACGGAATTTCCGCAATACTCGGCATTTGTTATGTTGCCACGTATCAGGCTCAGGGGGCAATTCTCCTTGAACAAATTGCAGAAGAAAGCGATGTTCAGACCGCTTATCCCTTTGAAATTGCCGGCAGTGAAATTGACTGGAGACCCGTTGTCAGGGGAGTCGTTGAAGACCTCAAAAAGTCGGAAGACCTTTCCGTCATTGCAAGAAAGTTCCACAACACGGTAATTTTATTCTCCGTAAAGTGTGCGGAAATTTTGAGGGAAGAAACGGGAATAAACACCGTTGCTCTTTCCGGAGGGGTATTTCAAAACAAACTGATTTTTGAGGGAGTCTCTTCAAAGTTGAAGGAGAAAAACTTTAGGGTTCTCGTTCACCAAATTGTTCCGCCGAATGACGGTGGGATTTCCCTGGGACAGGCAGTTTACGGAGGATTGATTTGAAAACAATTGCAAGGAGGTAACTAAAAGATGGTTGCCCAGCAGGAATTTATTACTCAGCAAGAATTGCTCAGAAAGGCAGAACTCTTAAAGGCATTGGGACATCCAGAAAGACTTGCTATTGTTTTGCTTGTTTCAAGAAAAGAACTTTGCGTTAAAGAACTTGTTAAAGAACTCGGAATTTCCCAGCCAAAGGTTTCTCAACATGTTGGACTGATGAAAGAACTTGGAATTCTTTCTTTCAAGAAGAAGGGAACAAGAGTCATTTACAAACTTGCGAGCGAGGAAATCAAAAGGGTAATAGAAACGTTGTTTCCAAATTAGTGTGTTCAGTTCGCGGGAAAAACTTTAAGTCTTTCTAATTAATGGCTGATTTAGAATAGTCTTGACTTTTAATCCATATTCGCTTAAAATGAACCGAAAGGGTTAACACAAAGGAAAGGAGGGCATAATGAGAAGGGACATTCATGCAGAAAGGCTTCCGAGAACAATGAACCGTAGGAGTTTCTTAAGAGCGTGTGCTATTGCAACTGCCATTATGGGACTCCCTGCAGAAATGATTCCGGAAGTGGCTCGTGCGGTAGAAAATCCAAAGAAACCGAAAGTTGTTTGGCTACACTTTCAGGAATGCACAGGTTGTTCTGAGTCCCTTTTAAGGGCTTCTCATCCGGATGTTGCCACATTGATTTTGGACCTTATATCTCTTGACTACCACGAAACCTTGATGGCTGCAGCAGGAAAACAGGCAGAGGAAAACCTCAAAAAAGCAATAGAGGAAGGAAACTACGTTCTCGTCGTTGAGGGTGCCATCCCAACAAAAGACAACGGTATTTACTGCAAAATTGGAGGAAGAACCGCTTTAGAAATCCTCAAGGAAGCTGCAGAAAAAGCAACTGCAATTATCTCCATCGGAACTTGTGCTTCGTTCGGTGGAGTTCAATCCGCAGACCCCAATCCTACTGGAGCCAAAGGAGTAATGGACATCATCAAAGACAAGCCGGTTATAAACGTTCCTGGATGTCCTCCGAATCCTCACAACTTTTTAGCAACAGTGCTTTACATTTTGACTTTCAATAAGATTCCTCCAACCGACAAATACGGAAGACCCCTTTTCGCTTACGGTAGAACCATACACGAGCATTGTCCGAGGAGACCACACTTTGACGCTGGAAGATTTGCAGAAAAATACGGAGACGAAGGACACAAACAAGGTTGGTGCTTGTTCAAACTGGGATGCAAAGGCCCCGTTACATACGCAAACTGTTCTGTTATAAGGTTCAACGATGTAGGAGCATGGCCGGTAGGAATCGGTCATCCATGCGTTGGTTGCACTGAAAAAGGAGTTGCTTTCTTCATGCCCATCAAGAAGAAGGTTGATGTGCACAAAGTTACTCCGCCCGATACTTACGCTCCTATATCCGTAAAACAAGGCAAGGCACCGGTTACTGGAATAGCGTTGGCTTCCGCAACGCTTGGTGCAATAGTTGGAGGAGCCTTGGTGGCTTCTGCGAAACTACCCGATAAAGAGGAGGGTGACGACCATGAAACCGGTAGATAATGAAAGGAGAAAGTTTCTTAAAAAAGTTGGAATAACTACGGCTACTGCGGTTGGCTTGTCTGCCGGTGCCAAAGCAAGAGAAAAGAAAGAACCTAAAGAGACTTATTACGGAATGCTTTACGATTCAACAAGATGTGTAGGGTGCAAAACGTGTATGGTTGCTTGTAAAGAGGCAAACAATCTTCCTCCGGACTACGACGAAGAAAGATTGCACGACGCTCCGATAGACCTTTCCGCAAATACGAGAACGGTAATCAAACTTTACAAGGAAGGGGACAAGCACGCTTACATCAAAGTTCAATGTATGCACTGCATAGACCCTTCTTGCGTTTCAGTATGTCCTGTAGGAGCAATGAAGAAGGACCCGGAAACGGGAGTAGTATATGTGGACGACTCCTGCTTGGGATGTAGGTATTGTCAAATGGCTTGTCCCTTCAACATTCCAAGGTTTGAATGGAATTCCCCGATTCCGAAGAAGATTTCAAAATGCGACATGTGTTGGTTTACCAACTTGAAAGAAGGAAAACAACCAGCCTGCTGTGAGGTTTGCCCGAACGAGGCTATCATCTTCGGGAAGAGAGAAGAACTCCTTGAGGAAGCAAAGAGAAGAATCAAAGAAAATCCCGGACGCTATGTTCCGAGGGTTTACGGAGAGAGCGAAGTTGGAGGAACGGGAGTTTTATATCTTGCCGGTGTTGAGTTTGAAAAACTGGGACTTCCGAAACTGCCCATGACTGCACCTCCGCAAGTTTCGGAAGGAGTTCAGCATACGGTTTACAAGGGATTTATCGCTCCTATCGTTCTATTCTCAACGGTGCTTGCCCTTAACGTTAGGAACAGAAAAAAGCGGGAAAAGGAGGAGAAAAATGAGTAAGGAATATACGGTAGTTGAAAGAAAATTGCTTACAAAGCCGTTCATGTTCTTCCTCTTGCTGTTTCTTGTGGGAGTGTTTTTTACGATTGAACGTTTCTTAAAAGGGATAGGGCCAGTCAGTGCCTTGTCCGATGGATATCCTTGGGGAGTGTGGATTACCTACGACGTAGTTACTGGTATGGCTCTCGCTTGTGGAGGATACGCTCTGGCAATCCTTGTTTATGCTCTGAACAACTGGAAATTCCATCCGTTGGTAAGGAGCGGTTTGCTTACGGGTGCATTCGGATACACCTTGGGGGGTCTTGCAGTAATCATTGACCTTGGACGCTATTGGAACCTTTGGGAGTTTTTTGTTCCGTGGAAGTATTGGAACGTGAACTCTGTGCTTTTGGAAGTTGCCGTTTGTGTTATGACATACACCACTGTGCTTTGGATTGAATTGATGCCTGCAATAGTTGAAAGACTAAAAATGAGCGAAGAAACGAGAGAAAAGGTTCAGAAGTTCCTTGACAAGTTCTTGCTTTACTTCATAATCCCTCTCGGAATTACCCTTCCTACCATGCACCAGTCTTCTTTGGGTTCTTTACAGCTCATATCAACGGTTAAACTTTCTCCTCTTTGGCATACAATACTACTTCCTCTGCTGTTCTTGATTTCATGTATCGGTATGGGATATGCAATTGTGGTTGCTGAATCACTGCTTTCGTCTTTGTTCTTTGGCAGACCTTACGAAACAAAATTACTAAAAGAACTTGCTAAATACGTTGCCATTTTAGGTCTTGTGTGGATAGCGGTAAGGTTTGCTGACCTTGCTTATAGAGGACAACTCGGCAATGTTCTCCACAGTGGTGTTTTGACGTTGAGTTTTATCATTGAAATTCTGCTGTTTGCCATACCGTCCATTCTTTTCCTCTTTCCAAAGTTTCGCTCAACACCAAGAAGACTCTTCCTTCTTGCATTCATGTTCCTGTTCGGGGGATGTCTTTACAGATTTAACGTGTTCCTCATTGCTTGGGACCCAGGAGAAACGTTCGTTTACTTCCCATCCGTTCCCGAATTGATGATAACAATCGGAATCGTTTCCCTTGAAGTTTTGCTTTACCTGATATTTGTTAAGACATTTCCAATTTTGCCAAACATTCATAAATCTCACGAGTAAGGAGGTTTGAAAGATGGCAAAGAGAGTGGTAGTAGACCCTGTAACCAGAATAGAAGGACATCTCCGCATAGAAGCGGTAGTTGAAGGAGGAAAGATAAAGGACGCTTATTCTTCTGCCCAAATGTGGAGAGGAATAGAGGTTATTCTCAAAGGAAGAGACCCAGGAGACGCTTGGTTTTTCACTCAAAGAATATGTGGAGTTTGCACGACGGTTCACGCAATTGCTTCTGTAAGGTCCGTTGAAAACGCTTTGAAACTTGAAGTTCCTTACAACGCTCAGATGATAAGGAACATTATCATATCCACCCATGCTTTGCACGACCACGTGGTTCACTTTTATCACTTGTCCGCACTTGATTGGGTTGACATAACTTCTGCCCTTAAGGCAGACCCCAAAAAGGCTGTAAGACTTGCACAAAGTATTTCGGACTGGAAACTTAACAGCCTTCCAATCTTTAAGTCCGTGCAAGAAAAGTTGAGAAAACTTGTAGAAACTGGACAGTTGGGACCTTTCGCAAATGGTTATTGGAACCACCCGGCGATGAAACTTCCTCCGGAGGTTAACCTTCTTGCGGTAGTTCATTACCTTCAGGCGCTTGAGTATCAAAGGAAGGCTGACATGGCAATAGCCATTTTGGGAGGTAAGAACCCTCACATTCAAAACCTTGCAGTCGGCGGAGTTGCAACTGCAATAAATCCTGACAACGAAGCGACACTTAACATGGAAAGGTTGTATTACATAAAGCAACTTTTGGAGGAAATCAGAGAGTTTGTTCACAAAGTTTATGTTCCTGACGTCATTGCCATAACATCCTTCTACAAAGAGTGGCTTAACTATGGAAGAGGTGTAGATAACTATCTTGCAGTTCCGGACCTACCTCAAGATACGAAAGGAGAAACCTTTGACATTCCAGGAGGAACAATCGTTAACGGTGACCTTTCTACTGTTAAGCCAATTAAGAGCTTCAACGACAGTTACTTCATTGATAACGTTGCAGAGTGCATTGCTCGTTCTTGGTATGACGGAGAATGGATGAAGCATCCGTGGGAGGAGGAAACGGTTCCTTACTACACTGACATGCCCGGAGGCTATCTTGATACTGACGGAAAATACTCGTGGTCAAAGGCTCCAAGATTCAAAGTCAACGGAAAATACGTTCCGATGCAGGTAGGGCCTCTTGCTCAGGTTCTCGTTGGATACGCTCTTGGACACAAATTGACGAGAAAGTATGTTGATAAGGCACTTTCAGAACTTAGCAGTCTGGCAAGAACTTCCGTTGGAGTTTCCGCACTCCAGTCAACTCCCGGAAGACACCTTGCAAGGGCAATAAGGGCTCAAATCCTTTCAGACCTTGCCATCAAACAATGGGAACAGCTTGTTGACAACATAGGTAAGGGAGACTTGGAAATTTGCAATCATCCTACATATCCGAAAGGAGAAATCAGGGGATGTGGATTCCACGAAGCTCCAAGAGGAGCTCTCTCGCACTGGTGCGTGATTGAAAACGGAAAGATAAAGAACTATCAGTGCGTTGTTCCCTCAACTTGGAACGCAGGACCAAGAGACAGTGAAGGTCAGAGAGGACCTTACGAGGCTTCTCTGATAGGAAATCCCGTAGCAGACCCTGAAAGACCTTTGGAAGTTTTAAGAACCGTCCATTCCTTTGACCCGTGCATTGCTTGTGCGGTTCACATGGTTGACCCAGAAGGAAAAGAAATCGTTAAAGTTAAGGCTCTTTAGACTTTAACCTGCGGGGAGGTTTTCCCCTCCCCGCTTTAATTTGATATTACGCTGAGCAAGTTTTCTTTGAGTTTCCTCAAAAATTCTTCGTCTGTTATTTTCTTGTAGTCTATGTCAGTTATGTAAAAGGTATCTATGACTCTATTTCCCTCGGTCGTTATGATTGCCCTTCTTAGTCTCGTGTTCATTTCTATCAGTGCTTTTGTCAGTTTGTAAAGAATTCCGAGTCTGTCGTGAGTTGAAACTTCTACGATTGTATATTTTTCGGAAGTTTTATTGTCAATTTTTACCTTGTTTTGTGGCAAAGGTAGCGTTTTTCTAAAGGTTTTTAACTTTACTTTCTCGGGTTCCGGGAACTTTTTGCCGGAGTAAAGAGCGGTTAAATAGTTTTTAAGTTCCTCTAACTTGTCCTGCGGTATGGGTTCTCCCGAAATCGTTGAAACTTGAATCGTGTAAACCATGTATTCATCCTTAAGGGACATGACTTTGTTTATGCATGCTCCTCTGACATTTATTCCAAGATAGGCAAGTATCCCTGCAACTTTGCTGAAAAGGCCCCTTCTGTATTTTGTTATCAGCGTCAGTTCCGTGAAGCCCATGTCCGGGTGAGATTCGGAGAGAAGTTTAAATTCTCTGTCGTTCTTTTCAAGTTCTTCAATGACCTTTAAGTGGGTGGCGATTTCTTCGGGCCTGTAAGTTATTATGTAGTCTCTGTCCCCACTTTTTAAAAATGTTTCAAGAACTTCCTTTTGCGCGGTGCCGGAAAGCAGTTCAACTACCCTGTTTTTCCTTTTCTTTACCTTTTCCTCCGCAAGTTCTTCTGCAGACTTCCTTTGGAGAAACAGGGAAATCGTTGTGTTAAAGAGTTCCCACAGAAGGGCGCTTTTCCATTTGTCCCATGCTCCGGGACCAACCGCTTTTATGTCTGCGTATGTTAAAAGGAACAACTTTTTAAGTTTGTCTTCCGTTTTGCATTCCTTTTTGAGACTTTCCGCAAGGGACGGGTCGGAAACATCCCTTCTGAAAGCAAGTTTTGACATTAAAAGGTGGTTTCTTATAAGCCACTTTACCTCGGAAATTTCTTCCTGAGAAAAGTTCATTTCCTTCAAATACCTTCCTGCTATTACCGAGCCAACGTTTTCGTGTTTGCCCCTTTTACCCTTTCCGATATCGTGAAACAGTGCGGAAATAAAAAGGGTATGGGGATTTTCTATGTCCTGAAGAATCCTGTAAAAACTTTGCTTTTCTTTTACGGAAGTCGTTGTTGTGCCTTTTTCTTTTATCTTTTCAAGTTCCCTGACGGTGAGTATCAGGTGCATGTCCGTTGTAAACTTGTGATAAGTGTCATACTGGAAGTGTCCTCTTAATCTTTCAAAGTCCGGAATTAAAGCACCCAAGATTCTCGTGTCGTGCATCAGTTCAAGGGTGTAGGAAAGTCTGTTCGTGGTTTTCAGCAGTTCTCCGAGTTTTTTCATGGATTCCTTTGTTCTTAAAGCGTCTTTGTATGTGTGAGCAAATGTTCTTAAGATTGAAAACAGTGAAGGAGAAAGTTTTGCTCCCTTTGACTGGACGATTTTGAAACAGTCAACTGCAATGGACGGCGTTTTTGCAAGCAATTCTTCAAGGTTTTTTCCGGGATAAACTACTCCTTCTTCCACAACAAAGGGAACGTTTTTGGGAATTGAAGAAACAAAAAAGTGCTTTTTCTTCGGTTCAAGTTCTTCCAAACTCTTTCTTATTATTTCCCTGCTGATTATGGCCACTTCCGTTGCAGAACTGAAGTAGTTTTTCAGGAACTTTTCAACACCTTTTCTGTCTTCTTCAAATCCGAAGTGTTTTGCAACAATTTTTTGCATTTCAAAGGACAGAATGTCGCTCTTTCTTCCGCTTATGAAGTGAAGGTGATTTCTAACGGTTAACAAAAAGTCGTAAGCGGAGATTAAATCTCTGAAGTTTTGGTAGTCAATGAGCCTTTTCTCAAGAAAACCGTAATAATTTTCGGTTCCGAGACAAACCTTTGAAATCCAGAATGCTTCGTGAAGGTCTCTGAGCCCACCTTTGCTTTCTTTTACGTTGGGTTCTTGGTAATAAACCGTTCCGTAAAATTTTTTATATCTTTCGTTTCTTATAGCCATAAGTTCAAAACTTATGTTTTTTTTGTTTTCTTCAACGAACTTTTTGAATTTTTTTGAAAGTTCAACCTCAACCTCTTCGTCTCCGCAAAGAAACCTTCTCTGGAGAATGTTTGTGAAAACGGAGATTTCCGTTTGAGAAAGTTTGATTGTTTCTCCAACGGTTCTCGGAGAAAAACCGATTTCCCTTCTCAAAGAGAGAAGGAAGTAGTAGAAGTTTTCAAGGAGTTTTTCTTCTTCTTTACTGAAGTTTCCAAGGGAAATGATTGTTATGTCAATGTCGGAATGAAGGTTAACTTCTTCCCTTGCATAACTTCCGAGAGCGTAAAGGGCAACAGGTTTTTTGAATTCACCTTTGATTTCGCCAAAGTAAGTTTTTATAACCTTGTCAAAGGAAGTGCTTAAAAACTTACAGACTTCAAAACCCGTTGCTTTTTGTTGGTGAATCCGCTTTGCTTTTTCAAAGTCTTTTGCAAAACTTTCTTTCAATGAATGGAATAACTTCTCGCCCATAGTTTTTCAAAGTTTTCCTTGTAAACCCTTGCAAGTTCAGGACTATGGATTATCAAAAGGTTTTCGTCGTTTCTTCGCTCCGCACTTACCGTCCAGTTAAAACTTCCGGTAATTACATACTTGCCGTCAACTACCGCATACTTGTTGTGCATTAAGCCTCCTCCGCTTCCTTCTTTTACCCTGACCGAAATTCCCTTTTCGGTCAAAAACCATGCAACGCTTCTTTTTGAAGACCTTCTGTCAAGAATGACCCTCACGTTGACGCCCCTTTTTCTGGCATTGACCAGTGCCCTTGCAATGTTTTTGTTGGTAAAGGAAAACATTGCAACTACTATTTCCCTGTGAGCATTGTTTATGACCTTTATTACCCCTTTTTCCGCTCCGCCGTTTGGAGAGAAAAAGACGAGTATTTTTTGATAGCCTATCTCTTTCTGTTCACCGCATCCGGCAAAAAGTAAAAACAACAGAGCAAGGAGAAGAAATCTCAAATTGCCTCCTTCAAAACGTTTATGAGTTCCTTAATTTTCCTGTATTTTGTTTTTAAACTTGCCCTGTTTACTATCAACCTTGCGGTTGAATGAAGAATTACGTCAACCTCTTTAAGTCCGTTTACCCTCAGAGTTGTTCCCGTTTGAACGAGGTCAACGATTCTTTCCGCAAGTCCCACAAGAGGAGCAAGTTCAACAGAGCCGTGAAGTTCAATTATCTCGGGGTGTATTCCCTTTTCTCTGAAGTATCTGTCGGTAATTCTGGGGTATTTTGTGGCTACTCTTGTGAACGAAATTTTTTCTATGTCGTAAGGTTCTTTTGCGTTCATCGGTTCTGCCACGGACAACCTGCACCTTCCGAACTTCAGGTCAAGGGGTTCGTAAAGGTCGTATCCCCTTTCCTCTATAACGTCTTTTCCCGCAATTCCAACATCTGCAGTTCCGTAGTAAACGTAGGTCGGAACGTCCATCGGTTTGACCAGCAAGAACTTAAAGTTGTTGCTTTTGAAAATCAGTTTTCTTTGTTCTGAAAAGATTTCCTCTTTCACTATTCCGGCCCTTGACAAAAACCTTATCGCTTCTTTTAAAAGTCTTCCTTTCGGAATCGCAAAAGTTATTTCAGTAGGGTAGTTCACTTTTTACCCTCCTCACACTTGCTCCGAGAGCGTTGAGTTTTTTCTCAAGATGTTCGTAACCCCTGTCAAGGTGGTATATTCTGTAAACTTCGGTGGTGTTTTCCGCTGAAAGACCGGCAATGACCAGCGATGCGCTTGCCCTTAAATCCGTTGCTACAACTTTTGCTCCCGTTAATTTTTCCACTCCCTTTACCATCACCACGTTTCCTTCAATTGATATGTCAGCCCCCATCCTTTGAAGTTCAAGGGCGTGCATGAACCTATTTTCAAAGATAGTTTCTTTAATCATGGAAGTTCCTTCCGCAATGCACATTGAAGCCATGAATTGAGCCTGCATGTCCGTCGGAAACCCGGGATACGGCTGGGTTGTTATGTCAACGCTTTTCAGTCTTTCCTTCTTTCTGACGAGTGCAGTGTTCTCCGAAACTTTTTTAATTTCAAGACCCGCTTCTGTAAACTTTTCTATGACCGCTCCCAAAAATTCAAAAGGAAACTCTTCAATTATAACTTCTCCGCCGGCGGTTGCCACCGCTGAAAGGAACGTTCCCGCTTCAATTCTGTCCGGAATAACCCTGTGAACGGCAGGTTTGAGTTCATCCGTCCCGTAGATTTCTATCACATCCGTTCCTTCCCCTTCTATTCTTGCTCCCGCTTTTTTTAAAAATGTCACAAGGTCAACAATTTCGGGTTCTTTGGCAGCGTTCCTTATGACGGTCTTTCCCTTTGCAAGGACGCCGGCCATAATGGCATTTTCGGTTCCTCCGACGGTTGGAAAATCAAAGGTTATTTCCGCACCTTTTAACTCTTTCGTGCTTGCGTGTATGTAGCCCTTTTTAATCGTAATGTCCGCTCCCATCTTTGAAAGCGCTTTAAGGTGAAGGTTGATTGGCCTTGCTCCGATGGCACAACCGCCGGGCATTGAAACAACCGCTTTTTTGTATTTCGCAAGAAGGGGACCGAGGCAAAGAATTGATGCCCTCATCGTTCTTACCAGTTCGTAAGGGGCAACCGTTGAAATTTTCTTTCCTTTTTGAATTTTTAACCTGTTTCCTTCCCGCTCCCACTCAAAGCCCATTTCCGAAAGAAGTTTTAGTGCGGTTTCCACATCCTTTAACTTCGGAACATTCTCAAGTTCAAGAGAATCAACGAGTATTGATGAAAATATAATCGGAAGGCTTGCGTTTTTGGAACCGGAAATTCTCACTCTTCCTTTTAACTCCTTTCCGCCCTCAATTACGAACTTTTCCATCCGAGAACCACCCTTTCAATACCCGCAAGGTCTTTTACGACTTCAACGTTCTTAAAACCTTCCTCTTTGAACATTCTAACAACTTCTTTCCACTGTTTGATTCCGACTTCCACCGCAAGAAGTCCCCCCTTTTTTACGACCTTGCCCGCCTCTTTCACAAGTTTAAAGATAAACTCCGTTCCCTTTTCTCCGCCGTAAATTGCCTCTTCAGGTTCAAATTTTACAGATATGTCCGTTTCTTCACCACGCCCGACGTAGGGAGGATTTGAAACCACCACATCCGCAAAGTTTATTCCGTCAAGAATTGATGTTCTGACAAAATGACACTTGCAATTTAGCCTTTTAGCGTTTTCTTTTGCAACGGTTAATGCTTTGAAAGATATGTCCGTGCCGATGTAAGTGTTTTTTTCACCGAGAAGTTTACATAAAGAAACGAGTATTGCTCCGCTTCCAGTTCCGACGTCAACAATTTTTAGCCCTTCTCTTCCTTTTATTCTCCTGTAAACCTCAAGAACGAGGATTTCCGTCTCGGGTCTTGGGATAAAAACGCCTTTTTCCACTTTAAACTCAAAGAACAAAAACTCCTTTTTACGGGTTATGTATGCAATCGGTTCGTGTTTCTTTCTTCTTTCAACGAGGTTAAAAAACTTTTTAACCTCTTCTCCGGACAAAACCTTTTCCGGGTGAGCGTAAAGATAACTCCTTTCAACGCCGAGCACTTCACAAGCCAAAAGTTCCGCATCAAGTCTTGCAGTTTCAATACCTTCTTTCTTTAATTCTTCCGTTGCCGTTTTAAGCAGTTCTTCCAACTTCTTTTCCTTCAACTTCCCTTTCTCTGACCCTCGGGTCGTTGATTGCGAGCATTATGTCTGCAAACAGGTTGCCCGCAAGAAGCATTAACCCGCCGATATACAAACTTCCCATAACTACGAAAAAGTCTTGGGACATTACCGCATCAAACATTAACCTGCCGATTCCGGGCCATGAGGTTATTATCTCAATTAGCACCGCTCCGGAAAGAAGGTTCGCAATATCAAACCCTATGAGGGTGTAAAAGGGGGACATTGCGTTTTTCAAGACGTGAACGAACAAAATCCTCCTTTCGGGAAGCCCTTTTGCCCTTGCAAGAAGAACGTAGTCTTTTTTGAGTTCGTCCATGACCGTGTTTCTTACGAGCCTGACTAAACTTGCGGAACTTCCGAAGACCAAAACCGTTAGAGGTAAGAGCATGTGATGAATTCTGTCCGTTATTTTCCCAAAGAAGCTCAGTTCTTCAAAGTTAAAGGATTGAATTCCGCCGACTGGCAAAATGCCGGTTTTTGCAGAAAACAGCATCAAAAGGAACGCAACGAAAAAGTTCGGAACGGAAATTCCGAGGTAGGAGTATGCTCTGATGATTTTGTCTGCGAGTTTCCCGCTTTTCATGGCTGAATAAACGCCCAAAGGAATGCCTATTGCCCAAGAAAGAACAAAACTTGAAACGGTTAGAGACAACGTGTTTAAAAGTCTTTCCGAAATCAGTTCACTTACCGGTTTGTGATAAGCAAAGGAATAGCCGAGGTTGAAGGTAATTGCGTTAAAGAGCCACTTAAAGTATTGAACGAAAATGTTTTCGTCAAGACCGTAGAGTTTTTTGAGTTCTTCAATCGTTTCCTTTGAGTATGAGGGGTTGAGTTCTAAGGAGGACAAAAAATCGCCGGGAGCAAGTTTTATAACGACAAATCCGATGAAGGTCATTCCGAGGATTGTCGGAATCATCTGAAGGATTCTTTTTAAAACGAACTTGAACATTATTCGGTTAGCCTGACGTATTCTGTTATGACCTGATTTCCGAGAACAAAGACATTTTTAATCTTGAACTTCTTGATTTTTTCAAGAACTTTCGCTCCCTCTCCCCCTGCAAGGGTCGGCACATCCTCTCCGCCGACCACCACCGGCAGGTGAATGAGCCTTATTTCATCTACAAGGTCGTTGTTTAATATTTCCCAGTTCAAACTGCTTCCGCCTTCAACTATCAGTTTCTCTATTCCCAAAGCGTAAAGTTTTTCAAAAAGTTCCGGGAAGTTTATTTTTTCTTCTCCGGATACGATAACTTTTGCTCCTTTGCTTTCAAACATTCGGACTTTTTCTTTGGGAGTTTTTTCGCAAACCGCTATTATCGTCGGTGCAACGCTCGTATTTAAAATGTTTGAATTTTCCGGAATTTCCCCGGAAACGGTGGGAATTATCCTCGTTGGATTTTCTCCTTCCACATACCTGACCGTAAGGTTTGGATTGTCAGTTCTTACGGTGTTTGCCCCGACCATTATCCCGTCAAAGTCAGCCCTTATTTGGTGTAAGTATTTGTTTGCCTCTTCGTCCATAAGGGACATCAATATTTTGCTTGAAACCCCTTTTGCAAGGGTCAACTTCCCGTCAATGCTTACTTCGGAAACTATTACGGTGTATGGCCTTCTCACTCTTCTTCCTCACAGTAGTTTTTGTAAAGGTAAGCAATTCTCGTTCCCAAAGAAATCAACGTTAACAATGTTATCATTTTTATCCCGTAATTCAAAGAAGAGTGGTTAAAAGGATAAAGAATTGAAGAAAAGAACAAAACTATCAACGTTTCTGGTCTTCCGAAAAATCCGACGCTTTCAAGGGGGTCTTTTATCTTGCCGTAATCCCTTTGAGCGTATCCTATTTCTGCGTAGGCAACGGGCTTTATGAACGTGTGCAGGAGACTTGAAACAACGGCAACTATTGCTATCCAATCTCCCGCATACCTTAGTCCAACCGCACCTAAAACTATCCCGTCAACCCATTTGTCCGCAATCCAGTCAAATACTGCTCCGAACTTTGTTGCTTTTTGATTTACAACTGCAACATAACCGTCGCACAGGTCAAGAATTCCGGAAATCAAGAGAGCCAAAGCCCCGAGAACCGGATGTCCTTGATAGTAAAGGATTCCGGAGAGTGTTCCCCAAAATATGGCTCCTGCGGTTATGAGGTTGGGAGGAGCGTTTGCTTTTGAAAGGAGCCAACCGAACGGAACGTAAAACTTTTTTAAAGATTCCCTTCTACTTGTTATGTTCACCTACCCCCTCCCCATTCCTTCGTAGTGTTTGCAAATTTCTTTCATTACTGAAGGTTCCCAAAGGTTTCTTCCGTCAATGACAACCTTTCCTTTAAAGAGTTCGTAGTTTAACTTTTCAAATTCCTCCCACTCGGTTAACAGTATAACGCATTCTGCCGTTTTCACAACTTCCTCTCCGGAGTCAAGATAAATAATTTTGTCTCCGAAGATTCTTTTTGCATTTTCCGTTGCTACCGGGTCATAAGCATAAACCCTCGCCCCTTGCTTCAGGAGTTCGTTGATGACCGTTATTGAAGGTGCTTCCCTCATATCGTCCGTTCCGGGCTTAAAGGCAAGTCCGAGAACTCCCACGCTGACTCCTTCAAGGCTGTTGTAGTATTTTGCTACTTTTTCAACGACCCTTAACTTTTGCCGTTCGTTTACGCTTATGACGGACTTTAAAAGTTCCGGTTTTTCTCCCGCTTTTTCTGCAGTGTGAATGAGGGCTTTTACATCCTTGGGAAAACAACTACCGCCAAAACCGCAACCGGCGTTGAGGAAGTGAGGACTGATTCTGTGGTCAAGTCCCATTCCTCTTGCAACTACCTTAACGTCCGCTCCGAGTTTTTCGCAAATGTTTGCGATTTCGTTAATGAAGGATATTTTCGTTGCAAGAAAGGCGTTTGAAGCGTATTTAATCATCTCTGCGGTTGGTATGTCGGTTATGAGTATCGGGGGTTGAAGTTTTTCGTAAAGTTCTGCAACCTTTGCCCCGGAACTTCTGTTGTCCGCTCCGACAACGACCCTGTCCGGTTTCATAAAGTCTTCAACCGCTTTTCCTTCTCTGAGAAATTCGGGATTTGAAACAACGTCAAAAACTTTTTCGGGTTCTTTTATTCCCCTTTCCTTTAAAAGGTTTCCTATGAACTCTTTTGCCCACCTGCCGGTTCCAACGGGAACGGTTGACTTGTTGACGATAATCTTAAAACTTCCTTCTTGTAAGTATTTTGCAATTTCCCTGTAAGCCATCTCAACAAATTTTAGGTTTGCAGAACCGTCAGGGTTTGAAGGAGTTCCTACCGCTATGAAAATGTAATCTCCGAACTCAACTGCAGTTTTGTAATCGGTAGTAAAGTCTATCTTTCCTGTTTCAACTGCCCTTTTTAGTATTTCTTCAAGTCCTTCTTCGTAAATCGGAACCTTTCCTTCTTTCAGTTTCCTGATTTTTTCTTCATCAATATCAAGACACAGAACATCGTGTCCCAAGTAAGCAAAGCACGCTCCGCTTACAAGTCCTACATAACCCGTTCCGATTACGCTGATTTTTGCCATATTTCCTCCGAAAAAGTTTCTTTTAGTTTAGTCTTTTTGACTCCTCAAGTGCAAGTCCGAAAAGAAGCCCTTTCTCACTTACCGTCAAGCAGTTCTTGCGGAACACCTCAAGAAACACTTTGAAAAAAGCAAGTCCGGGAACTATGACATCAACCCTCTTCTCTTCAAGTCCTTTGATTCTTTTTCTTTCCTCGCTGTTCATTGAAGCAAGTTTTTTATACCACTTTTCTATCGTTTCAAGGCACACTTTGCTTCCGTGAACCTCTTCCGGTTTGTAAATTTCCATTTCTTTTTCCATTGCAACAACGGAAGTTATCGTTCCTCCTACTGCTACAACTTCAAACTCCTCGCTGACCCTTCGGGCAAGTTCTGAAAGTTCTTTCTCTAAGTAAGTTTCAAGTTCTTTAAGTTCGCTTTCTGACGGAGGGTCATGGTGGAGAAACCTTTCTTTCAAACTAACAACACCGAACTTTAAACTTTTAACGAATTCTATTTTCCTCCCCTTTCCATACACGATTTCCGTGCTTCCTCCTCCGAGGTCAACGGTGATTAGCGGATTTTCGTCTATGACGTTTGCAAGATAAACGAGTCTTCCTTCTTCCTCGTCGGAAATAACTCTGACAGAAACACCCAATTTTTCCGCTTTCTTTAAAAAATCTTCGGGGTTTTTGGCCCTTCTTACGGCTTCTGTGGCAACCACGATAATTTTGTCCGGTTTAAACTCCTTTGCTTTTTCAAGAAACTCCTCTATTGCTTTAACCGTTCTTTCAACGGCAACGGGAGAAAGCAATCCTTTTTCAAACAGTCCTTCTCCGAGTCTTGTGAGTTTTCCGGTTTTAAAAATTTCCTTTACCGCTTTTCTTTCTACTTCGCACAAAAGAAGCCTTGTTGAATTTGTTCCAACATCAATTATTGCAAGTCTCATTTTGCTCCACCCAAAGTCAAAAGTTTTGTGGAAGATTATAACAGATTAACAAATTTGACATGTGGTAAACTCCAACACAAAGTTGACATACTGATGGCGGAGTATATATTAAATACCCGTCAAAGCTGAGGTGGGCCGGTAGCTCAGCTGGTAGAGCAACGGACTTTTAATCCGTAGGTCGGAGGTTCGAATCCTCCCCGGCTCACCACTTGAGCGTCCCCGTCGTCTAGCCAGGCCTAGGACACCGGCCTTTCACGCCGGCGGCGCGGGTTCAAATCCCGCCGGGGACGCCATTTAGTTTTTAAGGGGCCGTAGCTCAGCTGGGAGAGCGTCAGGCTGGCAGTCTGAAGGTCGCGGGTTCAAGTCCCGCCGGCTCCACCAAGGGTAAGTAAGGGCCTGTAGCTCAGTTGGTAGAGCAGCCGGCTCATAACCGGCCGGTCGGAGGTTCGAGTCCTCCCGGGCCCACCACAGATTCCAACACCGCTTTTTTCATAATCTCAATCGGCGGTTTTTTCCCCGTCCATATCTCAAAGGCAAGCGCACCTTGATAAACCAACATTCCGACACCGTTAACCGTTTTGCATCCCCTTTCTTTCGCAGACTTAATCAGTTTTGTCTCTAACGGGTTGTAAATTATGTCAACAACAATGTGTTCCGATTTCAGTAACGAATAGTCAAAAATTGGAGGGTCTTCTTCCTTCATCCCCAAGGAAGTGGTGTTAACAACAAGAATGCACTTTTTTAGCAGGACTTCAAATGCAGAGTCCGATAGTTTGTAAGCAAACACATTTCCGATTTGGGAAAGCGTGTCCGCAAGTTCTTTTGCTTTGGAAAAAGTCCTATTAATTATGTGAAGTTCCTTACACCCTCCCTTCAAAAGAGCATATCCAACCGCTTTGCTTGCTCCCCCGGCACCTATTAAAAGTGCAGAAAGCCCTTCAAGTTTAATTCCTTCTTCCTCAATCGACTTTAAGAAACCAAGCCAGTCCGTATTAAATCCGAGAAGTTTTCCTTCTTCCACTTTTATCGTATTTACAGCACCGATAAAAACGGCATCGTCCTCAACAAAATCCAAAAACTTCAACACTCTTTCTTTATGAGGAATTGTAACGTTGACTCCTTTAATCCCGAGGGCTTTAATTCCAAAAATTGCCTGTTCAAGGTCTTCCGGTTTTACCTCAAAAGGAACGTAAACTGCATCAATACCCAAGTGTTTGAAACTTTCCGTTTGCATTTTGGGGGATGCGGAATGCCTGACGGGATAACCTATGATTCCATAGACTTGCGTTCTTCCGGTCATTTTTACTGGCACAAAAATAATAAAATGGCGGGGACGACGGGACTCGAACCCGCGACCTCCGGCGTGACAGGCCGGCGTTCTAACCAGAACTGAACTACGCCCCCGCTTTTAAGATGGTGGGCGGAACAGGGCTCGAACCTGTGACCTCCAGCTTGTAAGGCTGGCGCTCTCCCAGCTGAGCTATCCGCCCACTTCAACTTTGACAAGTATATAATAAGAACACATCTTTTTTGTGTCAAGTATGTGTGCTTGCTGTTGAATGTTAAAGCTATTCTTTTGAAAACGCCGTGTTTGTGCAGGATGTTTGCTACAATTTTTTTGAGTATATTTCTGTCCTCGTGGTAATACCCCCTTTGGAGGGCATTTTTTTCGATTACAGATGAAGTTAAGAGAGGAGTTCGGTTAACCGAATCCTTCCTTCGTATAGGGCTTTACCGACTATTACTCCGGAAACGTTGGGTATCCTCGCAAGTTTTTTAATGTCTTCCTTGCTTGAAACTCCCCCGGAGGCAATTACGGGCTTTTTGACGCTTTTTGCAAACTCTTCTATCGCATTAAAGTTCGGACTGCTCAGCGTTCCGTCTCTCAGAATATCTGTGTAAACGAAGCCGGCAATTTCCAAATTCTCCCATCTTTTTGCGAGTTCTATCGCGGAAAATTCGGAAACTTCAACCCATCCCTTGATTGCCACTCTTCCCTCTTTGGCATCAATACCGACCAAAATTCTTTGCGGAAACTCCTCAATGAGTTCAAGTGCCAATTGGGGTTTTTTAACGACAACGGTTCCGAGAATTATCCTGTCAACTCCGACTTCAAAAATTGCCCGTGCGGTGTCTTTTTCCCTTATTCCGCCGCCGAACTGAACGGGTATTCTGACGGACTTTACGATTCTTTCAAGAACCTTAAAGTTCTTCGGAAGACCCTCAAAAGCACCGTCAAGGTCAACAACGTGAATTCTTTTTGCTCCTTCACTTTCCCACTTAACCGCAACTTCCGCAGGGTCCTCGTAATACACCTTCGCAGTATTGCTCAGGCCCTTAAATAGCCTGACACACTTTCCTTCTTTAATGTCTATCGCAGGAATCACCTCAAACATACGAATATTATACCTCATTTGCAGTCTGCTATAATACCCTTGCATCTTTTCCTTGACAGGGAGGGTTTGATGATACCCAGATACACTCTTGAAAGAATGGGAAAAATCTGGAGTGAGCAAAACAAACTCAGAACTTGGCTGAAAGTTGAACTCGCAGTTTGCAAAGCGTGGGCAGAACTGGGAAGAATCCC
This sequence comes from uncultured bacterium, assembly GCA_964654625.1. Taxonomy (GTDB): domain Bacteria; phylum Aquificota; class Aquificia; order Desulfurobacteriales; family Desulfurobacteriaceae; genus CAZZKT01. Next base: position 2,175 of record CAZZKT010000003.1, on the reverse strand, counting down.
GAAGGAAGAGGTAAGTAAACTTGAAAAAACCTTTGAAGATTACCTTTCCGGCAAAAAAGAGTTTGACACGGAAAGGATAAAGGAAATAGAAAAGACCACAAACCACGATGTTATTGCTTTTCTCACATACTTGAGGGAAATAGCAGGAGAATCAGCAAGATACCTTCACTTCGGAATGACATCTTCAGACATGCTTGACACTGCCCTTGCACTTCAAATTAAAGAAGCGGGAAACCTGATTCTTGAGGACATAGAAGAACTCCTTTCCGTGTTGAAGGAAAAGTCTTTTAAATACAAGGATACTCCCATGATGGGAAGAACCCACGGAGTTCACGCAGAACCCATCACTTTTGGATTGAAACTTGCGGTGTGGTATGAAGAAATGAAAAGAAACAAAGAAAGGATGCGGGATGCACTCCGAAGGGGAGTTGCGGGAAAAATATCGGGAGCGGTGGGAACATACGCAAACATAGAACCGGAAGTGGAAGAATTAACTTGCAAGATTCTCGGAATACCCCATGCAAAAATTTCAACCCAAATAGTTCAAAGGGACAGACACGCAGAAATTTTGTGCGCCTTGGCTTTAACCGCTTCGTCCATTGAAAAGTTTGCCACCGAAATCAGACACCTTCAAAGAACCGAGGTGAGGGAGGTTGAAGAACCTTTCAGAAAAGGGCAAAAAGGTTCTTCCGCCATGCCCCACAAGAGAAATCCGATAATTTGCGAAAGACTTTGCGGTCTTTCAAGGGTGGTCAGAAGTGCGTGTCTTGTAGGTCTTGAAAACGTTTCTTTGTGGCACGAAAGGGACATTTCCCACTCTTCAACAGAAAGAACGACCTTTCAGGATGCTTTTATCCTTACCGACTACATGCTCAAAAAGTTTACGGAAGTTCTGAAAGACCTTCACGTATATCCCGAAAGGATGCTTGAAAACATAAACCTCTTGAAGGGTCTTATCTTTTCCCAGAGGGTTCTACTGAAACTCGTTGAGAAAGGAAAACTATCAAGGGAAACTGCTTACAAAATCGTTCAGGAAAATGCCATGAAGGTTTGGGAAAAGGGCATTGACTTCAAAGAGTGCTTAAAGAACGACGAACGGGTTATGAACATTTTAACGGAAGAAGAACTTGAATCCCTGTTTGACCTGAAATTTTACCTCAGACACGTTGACACGATTTTTGAAAGGGTCTTCGGAAGTCAGTAGGGCAGTGCTTCCCAGTTTTCGTTTTCTTTAATCCAGTTTACGTATTCGGGAACTCCTTTTTCAATGGGAGTCTCCGGCTTCCAGCCGAGGATTTTTTCGGTTTCTGAGAGGTCCGCTTGGGTAAAGTTTTGATAAAAGGGATAGGGGTTGTCAAAGTATTCAACTTCTCTTTCCGTTCCGAGTGTTTCCATGATTATCTTTACAAGTTCGTTGAAACTCCTTGCCCTTCCCGTTCCGACGTTCACTATACCGCTCTTTTCGGAAAGGAATCCTCTTATGTTCGCTTCAACGCAATCCTTAACGTAAACGAAGTCTCTTTTTTGTTCTCCCCACTTGAAAAGTCTCGGTCTTTTTCCCTTCAAAATTTGAACCGTTAACTGAAGAACCATGCTTGCCATCTTTCCTTTGTGAGATTCTCTCGGCCCGTAAACGTTGAAGTATCTTAGTCCCAACACCTGAATGTCGGGATTTTCCTTCATAAAACGCATGGCCAATCTGTCCATCGCAAGTTTTGAAAAGCCGTAAATGTTTTCCGGCTTGCACTTACCGTGAACCTTCATCGGCGGAGGAGTGTTTCCGTAAACCGCTGCTGAAGAAGCGTATATTACCCTTGCTTTTGTTTCAAGTGCCACGTCAAGCAGGTATCTGAAAGACTCGCAGTTTGCTTCCATCATTCGCTTTTGGTTTGTGTCCGTTGTGTTAACGTTTGCAGACTGGTGAAAAATTACCGAAAAGCCATACTTTTTCAGAGAACACACAAAATCTTTGTCCACCAAAGAACCCGTTATAACTTCTCCTTCAAAGTCTTGTAAGTTCTTGAACGTTCCGCAAGAAAAGTCATCAACGACAAAAACATCAAAGTCTTTAAACCTTTCTTGAAGAGCAAGCGCAAGATTTGAACCTATAAACCCGGCTCCTCCAGTTACCAAAACCCTCATCCCACTTCTCCTTTAAGGTGAACTTCGTATCCC
>CAZZKT010000002.1:0-30205 GCA_964654625.1 uncultured bacterium | reverse complement strand
TCCTTACCTCTTCCCTCTTCTTCAGAAGAACTTCCATAGGATATTCTTTCATCCGTTAACCTCTAAACCAAAACTTTGCGAAACTATTATAAGCAAAACTGCAAAAAATTACTTGCTATAATTTAGGCGAAACCTTATAAGCAGGAGGGAAAAATGTCAAGAATAGCGGACGTTAAAGCAAGAGAAGTTCTTGATTCAAGAGGAAATCCAACCGTTGAAGTTGAAGTAACGCTTGAAACGGGGGTCGTCGGAAGGGCTATCGTTCCGAGTGGTGCTTCAACGGGAGAAAAGGAAGCATTGGAATTAAGGGACAGAGAAAAAAGATATTTCGGAAAAGGTGTCTTGAAGGCAATAAAGAATGTTAGAGAAGTCATTGCTCCTGCAATTGTCGGACTTGAATCCACCGAACAGGCACTCATTGACTCCGTCATGATTGAACTTGACGGAACCGAAAACAAAAGCAAACTCGGTGCAAATGCAATCCTTGCGGTATCAATGGCAGTTTGCAGGGCTTCCGCAGAAGAACTTGACATTCCTTTGTTCCGCTACATCGGAGGAGTTAACGCAAAAGTTTTGCCGGTTCCGTTGATGAACATTCTCAACGGTGGAGTTCATGCGGACAATCCCATAGACATACAAGAATTTATGATAGTTCCCGTTGGAGCGGATACTTTCAGGGAAGCGTTGAGAATCGGGGTAGAAGTTTATCACACCCTTAAGAAGGTTCTAAAGGACGAAGGTTATTCAACGAATGTCGGAGATGAGGGAGGCTTTGCTCCCGCTCTTCCCTCAAGCGAAAGTGCAATTCAAATGATAATGAAGGCGATAGAAAAGGCGGGATACGTTCCCGGAGAAGATGTCTTGCTTGCTCTTGACGTTGCTTCTTCGGAACTCTACAAGGGGGACGGAAAATACGAAATTGAAGGTAAATTGATGAGCAGAGAAGAACTCGTTGAGTTTTACAAGCAACTCGTTGAGAAATATCCGATTGTCTCAATAGAAGACGGAATGGCAGAAAACGATATAGAGGGATGGAAGTTGCTCACCGCGGTTCTCGGGGAAAAAGTTCAGTTAGTCGGCGATGATGTTTTCGTTACGAATGCGGAACTTTTGAAAATCGGCATAAAGGAAGGGTTTGCCAACTCAATTCTCATAAAGTTAAACCAAATCGGAACGGTGACGGAAACCCTTGAAACGATAGAACTTGCCAAAAGGGCCGGATATACGACCGTTATTTCTCACCGTTCCGGAGAAACGGAAGACACGTTCATAGCGGACTTGGCTGTTGGAGTAAACAGCGGACAAATAAAAACCGGAGCACCCGCAAGGGGTGAGAGAAACGCGAAATACAATCAACTCATCAGGATTGAAGAGGAACTGGGAGAAATCGCGGTTTTCACCGGCACCGTCAGGGAATAAATTTCAAACGGGTAAATTAGGTCTTTGACAGGTGAAAGATGAAGAGGGAAGAGGAAATCGTAAAAAGGGTTAGGGAGCTTGTCGTTCCGATTCTTGAAGAGGGCGGTTTTGAATTGATTGACGTTGAATTTGTTAGAGAACCGATTGGTTGGGTTTTGAGGATTTTTGCTGACAGACCTCAAGGAGGCATAACGATTTCGGACTGTCAATGGATAAGCGAAAGGGTAGGAGCGGTTTTGGATGTTGAAGACCTAATTCCCCATTCTTACAACCTTGAAGTATCTTCTCCGGGACTTGACAGACCTCTTAAAACGAAGAGAGATTTTGAGAGGAATCTCGGGAAAGTAATTAGGGTAAAAACTATGAATCCTATTGGCAATCAGAAGAACTTTAAGGGCAAAATCGTTAAAGTTTTGGAAAGTTCAGTTGTAATTCACGATGTTTCAAGAAATTCCGAAGTTGAAATAAACTTTGAACTCATAAAAAGCGCAAAAATAGACCTTGACTCTCTGTTTTCCGGAGGAACTTAAATGGAAAGTCTCGGAAAAAGCATAGAACTTTTATGCAAGGAAAAGGGAATTTCAAAAGAGGATGTGATTAGTGCGATAAAGGCAGGGGTAATAAATGCTGCAAAGAAGGCCGGAATAAAGGGAAAACTCGTCGTTGAACTGAAAGATGAGGGAATAAAGGTTTATCAGGAAAAAACGGTTGTTGAGAGTGTGAAAGACGAATCAAGAGAAATCTCTCTGAAAGAAGCACAGGAACTTTTCGGTAATGTTAAGGTCGGGGATAATGTTCTTGTAGAAGTTAAAACTGAAAAACTAACGAGAATTGCTGCCAAAGTTGCAGAGGAAACGATACACGAAAAGATAACCGAAGCGGAAAGAAAGGCACTTTTTGATTACTTCAAGAAGAAAATCGGCGATGTTATCTCTGGAGCCGTAAGGGAAATAAGGAGAAACGGTGACATAATACTTGACCTTGGCGGAAGAATCATAGGAATTCTTCCGAAAGAAGAGCAAATTCAAAAAGAAAAATTTGGAATAGGAGACAGAGTAAGGGCATACATTTACGATGTGGTGTTTGATTACAGGAAATACAACAGAAGGAAGCGCTCAAGAATAGAAGGTTATCTTCCCCCTTACGTTATCCTTTCAAGAACTCACCCGAAGTTTCTCAAGAGATTGCTTGAGATAGAAATACCGGAAGTTGCGGACGGACTTGTAGAGATAAAAGCCATTGCCAGAGAACCCGGCGTTAGGGCAAAAGTGGCAGTTACATCAAAAGAAAATTACATTGACCCGGTCGGAGCGTGTATCGGAGTAAAGGGAAGTAGAATTCTTCCAATTTCCAAGGAACTGTCCGGCGAAAAGATAGAAATAATCAGGTGGAGTGATGATATTGCGGAACTCACCGCAAGGGCTTTATCCCCTGCAAAAGTTTTACAGGCAGAAGTTTACGAAGACGAAAACGGAGAACTGAGGATTGAAGCGGTGGTTCCGGACGACGAACTTTCCCTTGCCATCGGAAAAGGAGGAGTCAACGCAAGGCTCGTTTCAAAACTCGTGGCTCAAGCGGGAGAAATTGCGGGCATAGACATAATTAAAGAGAGCGATTACAAGCAGATAGAAGAACTTGAAGGAGCGGAAGAAACGGAAGAATGAGAAGATGCTGTGCTTGCGGGAGGGAGGGAGAAAGGGAAAGTTTTTTAAGGTTTGTAGAATTAGAAGGCAAACCCGTATTTGACCCTTACAGAAAACTTCCCGGAAGGGGTTTTAACGTTTGTCCTACAAGGGAATGCCTGAAAAAATTTTTGAAAAAGCACTTCAAGGGAAAAGTAGAACCGGAAAGGTTGTATTCGGAGGTTCTTGAAGCCTTAAAAAAGCAGTTCTTGAACACTCTTTCCCTTTGCCACAGAACGGGCATAACCGTTATTGGACAGGACAACGTAAAAGGTTTTAGAAAGCGCAAGGGAGTTTTAATACTCTGTAAAGACCTTTCTCCCAAAACGAAGGAAAGACTCAAGAACTGCGGAGAACTGGTTGTTGAAGATGTGTTCACCATGGAAGAAGTCGGCTCTTCCTTGAAAAAGAACTCTCTTGCCGGAGTAGTTTTCGTGGAAATGGTTGGTCTTGGAAGGAAGTTGTATGAGGTTGGCAGAAAGTTAAATTCCTTGCGTTTTCAAAAAGTGCAGGTTTCTGATTAGTTCATCACAACTTTTGCTTCTCATTACCAGTTCGTTCATTTTTGATTTACCCCTGATTCCCTTTAGTATCTGACTTATCTGTGCTTTTATTACCTTGCAGGCCTTTTCTCTTTCAAAATATTCCCACATAAGTTTGAGTTCTTCAAGAATGAAGTCAATCCTTTCTTCAAGGCCAGCGTTGTAACTTCTTTTTTCCTTGTATTCCTTAAAAATCCACGGATTTGCAAGGGCACCCCTTCCAATCATTACTCCGTCGCAATTTGTTTCTTCAAACTTTTGGTCTATTTCCCGCCAGTTTCTTATGTCCCCGTTCCCGATAACCGGAACCTTTCCGCAAAGTTTTTTGAGGTCTTTAACCCTGTTCCATCTTGCCTTTCCCGAAAATCCTTCAATCGCAAGTCGCGGATGAAGTGCTATGGCAGAAACTCCGGCCTTCAATAAGTTTTCTGCGATTTCCTCAAGTTTGTCTTCGTGAAAACCCAACCTGATTTTTGCAGTTACGGGAATCCCCAAAGGTTTCAAAGCATTTACCGTTTCTTCCACTATCTTCCCCATTTCTTTCGGAAACTGAAGAAGATAACCTGCGGACTTAGCCTTTAAAACCTTTTTCACAGAACATCCGAAGTTTATGTCTATTGCTTCCGGTTTGTATTTTTTTGCAATTTTGTAAGAGGCCTGCGCAATTTCTTCCGCGTTTCTTCCGTAAACCTGCAGGTGAATCGGTCTTTCTTCATCCGTAAAGTAGACGAGTTCCTTTTCTTCCCCTCTGTGTAAAATGCCGGTTGCGTTCATAAGTTCAGAATAAACCCTGTCCGCTCCAAGTTTTCTACACAACCTTCTGAATGCAGAATGGGAGTATCCTGCAAGCGGAGCGAGGATTACTTCTTTTTCTATCTTAAGTTTCACCGCTTGTTTCCCAAATGATTCCACAAGATACCGTCTATTAAAAGCGGCGGAATTCCCGAAAGTTCTGCTATTTTCCTCCAAAAATTTTGACTTTTAGAAATCTTGGCAATCCTTGAATCTATCGGCATTGCAATTTTCCAGACATTTAAAGGTTCTCTCCCTTCCGCTATTAACAAGGCGTATCTTACCATTTTTGCGCAGAAAGTTATCGTTTTACTCTCCTTTTTCTGCTTCAAACACGATGAAAGTTTGACAACCAACTTTTCAAGGTCGTAAACTGTGTCCAAAAGTTCTTCGTTCAAGCAAGATTTAATTTTCTTGAGTCTTTTTAATTTGTGATTTAGGAGTCTTTTGTTGTAGATTTTCAGAAATTCTTCAACGGTCTTTCCTTGACACATAAATTCTGAAAATTTCGTCCAATAATCTTCACCTTTCATTTGGAGTTGATAGGAAAGTAAAGCGTTCGTTATTACGAGTTTGTAGAAGGATTTGCGGTTTTTTGTGCAGTTCCAAAGTTTTTCAAGAGCCTTGAATTGTGGGTCAGACCGTTCAATTTTTGTTATTTCTTTTGCGTTTAAACTCTTGAGTAGGTTTACAATTTCACTCGCTTTAAGTCGGTTAACCATTTTGAGATAAGAAGGAAATGACGGCTTCCGTTATTTTTCCTGTTATAAGTTCCGGGAATACTCCAAGAACTACTATGGCAAGAACACTTACAGATAAAACCAGAAACTTCCAAAAGTTAACTTGCTTTAACGAAAGACTTTTGTTTTCCTTGTAGGACTCGGCAATAGGTTTTAAATAGCCGTAAAGTGCCAGGAGGCTTGAAAATACTACCAGGAGTGCCATAAAAAAGAAGTTGTTGTGTATTAAAGAGAGAAGGACGAAAAATTTTGCCCAGAAGCCAGCAAAAGGAGGTAATCCAGCAAGAGACATGAATGCAACTATTCCAGAACCTCCAAGAAGGGGGATTTCCTTAAAGATACCCCTCCACATGTTGAACTCTTCTCCAACAATTCCTACAAGGGCAAAGGAACTAATCATCGTAAACGCGTAAGCAATGAGATAAAAAACCGTTGAAAAAATTGCAAGAGAAGGAATAACTACAAGGACAGAAAGAATTGTCCCTGAATGGACGATGTCGGAAAAACCAAGAAGTCTTCTGATATTATCTTGACCAAGCATCATGAGGCTTCCGGCAATTATTGAAATTACCGAAAAGACGAGGAACACCTTTATCCATATAGGTGAAATGCCAAAAACGGGTATAAATAACCTTAAAAAGGCGGTAAAAATTGCCACTTTTACTCCGGAACTGACGAACATTGCAATGTTCAAAGGAGTTCCTTCGTAAACATCTGGAACCCAAGAGTGAAATGGAAAGATTCCAAGTTTTAAAAAGAATCCCGCGCAAGCCATTACTAACGAGAGAATAAACAAGGAAGCATTGAAAGAGTTTGCTTCAAGGAAATTGACTATGTTTTCAATAAGCGTAGAACCTGATATTCCGTAAAGAATTGCAAATGAAAAAGTAATGAAAGCAAATCCCAAAGAGTTCATTAAGAAATATTTAAATGCACTTTCTGCACTTTTGGAATTGGCCTCTTGCATAGCAATAAGGAGATACAGACTAATTGCGAGTGCTTCTAAGGAAACAAGAAGAACAGTTAAGTCGTTTGCAATGGTTAACAACATTCCTCCAAAAGTGGCGAACAAAAACGTGGAATAAAACTCTGCAGTTGCCGGATTTTCTTTTTTTCCGTAAATGAGTGAACAAGCAGTAGAAAAGAGGATTAAAATTTGAGAAATTTCAGACAAGAGGTCTTTTTGGAAAAAGTTGTTTATTGCCGTTTTACCTTGTGGGGAAAGGGAAAGAATAACTGCTATCGTAGAAACAAAAAGGCCAATTAGAGCAATTGAGAAAAAGATATTTTTCTTACCTTTAAAAGTAAAATTGGCAATCAGGATGAGAACAATTGTCAGAAGAATTATGCCTTCGGGAAGGAAAGGCAAAAGTTTAAATTCCATTTTTAACCCCTTCCAGAACAAGTTTTGTATAACCATGAACGAGTTTTAAAAGAAGTTTAGGATAAATTCCTACAAAAATGACAACAAAAACAATGCTCAAGAGAACAATAAATTCCCTTAATGCTACATCTTTAATATTACTAACACTGGGTTTTCTCAAAAGCGCATCTTTACATGCATAAATCAAGCACACGGCGCTTAAGATAATCCCGAAAGCGGTTAAAAGCCCGATTACCTTTGAAATTTTTAAACTTCCAATAATTGTTAAAAGTTCCCCTACAAAAGAACTCGTTCCCGGTAAACCAATTAATGCCATTACTAAAATTACTGAGAAAATGGATATTTTGGTAACGAGATTCGCTGACTTATTAATCATTCCAACTATGAAGAACAGGCCCGAAATCACCAAACCATGACTAAACATTTGAATGATACTTCCTTTGAGTCCACAAGCGTTTAGACCAGAAATTCCTACCAGCACAAATCCCATCATTGATATTGAACCGTAGGCAATAACGCTTTTAATGTTCTTTTGGGTAGAGGCAATAAGCACGGCGTAAAGAATGGTTATTATTCCCAAAATGGACACAGGTAAAGCATATATTTTAAAGGCATTGGGAAACAGTGAAAGGCAAACTCTTAAAAGTGCATAAGCGCCAAATTTGGGCAAAATTCCGGCAAGGAGGATACTTCCTGGAATTGGAGATTCAACGATTGCGTTTAGGATTCCTGTATGAAAAGGCACCACTGGAATCATGAACGCAATGGCAAGAAAGAAAAACCAGAAAAGGATTTTCTGGACTTCAACGGAAAAACCGTTGTTTGATAGTTCTGTAATGTCAAAGGTAAAATAACCCGCGCTTTTCCCAAAAAGGACATAAATGGTAACTATTCCAACGAAAAAAAGCATACTTCCGACGGAAGAAAAAACAAAAAATCTTGTAGTTGAAGAGGTGTTTTTGTTATTTCCCCAAATTCCGGTCATTAAAGTAGCCGAAATCACTGCTGTTTCCAAAAAAACGAAAAATAAAAGAAGGTCAATAGAAACAAAAACGCCGATACTAAATGCTTCAAAACAAAGTAAAAGAGCATAAAAGAGTTTTTCTTGGGTGTTTATGTAATTCCACGCAGACAAAACAGCAATGATTGTTATGAACGTGGTCATTAAAATCATTAAGAGGCTCAAACCGTCAATGCCAACTTTGTATGCAATGGAAAAGTCAGTAATCCATTTTTTGAATTCAACAAACTGGAAGTCGGAAGCGGAAAAATTAAATTTAAAGCAAGTAAAAAGGGAAAGAAGTAATTCCAAAGAGGTAAAAAACAAAGCAGTCCACTTAGCAAATTCCCTTTTTCCAATTGTCACTACAACCGCTCCAATTATTGGAACAATCAACAACAAACTAACCACCCTATCCTCCTTTCAAAATCAAAGTGATAAAAATTACTCCAACAATGACCAAAGATATGTAGTCGCTAACATCTCCCGTTTGAACAGTTCTGAGAAGGTCTCCAATTCCTCTTACCAATTTTGCTACAAAATCCACACTACCTTCTACGAACTTTTTTTCAAAGGTATTCAAAAGTTCAATCTTTATGTTCATTTTTACCACCTCAGCGTAGTCAAGTCTTCAAGGTTGTTAGTTTTACAGGTTCTTAACAAGAACACCAACAGGGTCAATCCCACTGTGGAGTTTGAAAGTATTAACAACAAAACAAAAAAGGCAAAAACTTCACCGTTTACACTTTTATCAATCTGTCTTGATAAAGAAACGAGGAAAATTCCAAGAGCATTGAGCATAATTTCTAAAGACAACAGCATGAAAATCGCATTCTTCCGAGCAACCATTCCGAACATTCCTACGCAAAACAGTCCAACAAAAAAGACGGTTATAACCTCCAAAGGAATCATTCTTTCCTCCTGATAATGTTCAACGAACCCAAGGTGGAAATTAAAAGCAGTATTAAAATTATTCCAAAGGTGGCGGTATATTTTGAAAATAAAGATTCGCTGATTTCTTTGATGTTTGAAACGTATGGAGTAAGTTTGCCAAGATTATCCAAAGTTGTTACGATTGTTAGAAACAATGCTCCTGTAAAAATGAGTCCAAAGATGTATCTTACAGAGTCCTTTGGCTTGTTTTTAATGGTGGTGGTCGTTGTTACGAAAAAGTAGAAAGCAACAATTCCCGCATAAATTATTAGTTGAATTGCACTTAAAAACCTTGCTCCAAAAGAAAAGTAAGTTCCAGAAATACTAACGGCAAACATCATTAACAAAATAATCGCTCGGCGAACATCTTTAGCCGTTACGATTAAAACTGCTAAAACGATGTCTAAAACCAGAAAAAACAAAAGAATTATTTTTTCTAACATGCATCATCCTCCCAAAGACAACAGAGTTTTCTTGTTTAAAACCAAGTCGTTTGGATTACAAGTTGATAGAGTGTCAACAGTTACCATGTCTATTGCGTTGTTCGGACATACTTCAATGCACATTTCACAAAAAATACATCTCTTAAGGTCTATTATAAATTCCGTCGGTTCTTTTTTGTCTCTTTCAACAATGACTTCTATAGCCTGGCTTGGACAGATTGTAGCACACAGCAAACACCCTTCACACTTACAAGAACCATTCGGAAATCTCTTTAAAGCATGAATTTTCAAGTTTTATCCCTTTACAAAAAGTTTTAAAAAGAAAATTACGAGCAAGTTTATAAGAGAAGCCGGCAGTAAAATCTTCCAGTTAACGGTTAATGCTTGGTCAAACCTTAAGTAAGGAAACCTTTTTTTAAACCAGAATGTTAAAACCAAAATGCCTCCTGCCTTTAAAAATTCGTAAGTGACTCCCACGAAGGGAACTCTACTAAAAGGGCCACTCCAACCTCCCAAGAAGATAACGCTTGCTACGAGAGCCATCAGAGTAATGTTAGCATATTTTCCCAAAATGGAAATCACAAAACTTCCCCGAGAATGATTAGCGTAGAACTTTGTTATTGTTTTAAGTTTTTCAACTGTGTAAATTAGGAATACTGCAAAATTAACGGGCAAGTAAAAAACGAGCCAGTGGTGTTTTAACTGCCAGTTTACAAGTTTTTCAAAATTGAAAGTTCCTGCAACAAAACCCGGAGAAAGTAATGCAAGTGTTATCAAAAGTTTTAAGTTTAACATTTGAACTCCAGTCCGAGCGTTCCTCACCCTTGAAACCTTATCAGAAATTTCGTTTTCCAAGAGTAAGGCACTTAAAAACATTCCTTCTAAGGCAACTACAAACAGAAGTTCAGAATCCACTCTAACAACCTGTAAGGGTCCGAAAGGAATAAACAAGAAGAGAAAAAGTGTCGTTAAAAGGGAAATCATGAATTACGCCCCCTCCACGATTCTACACGGGATTGAAGAAAGAACGAACGGTTTTGGTATTAATACAGAAACTTCTGGAGTAATTGCAGGAGTTTTCAAAAGAACGCTCCGTTTTCCAATCCGAGCAGGTTTTGCTTGAACCTCTATGGAACCGGATGGTGTTTCTATCTTTACTCTTTTTGGAGTTTGAATAGCACCTGAAAGGCAAGTTAACTCTCCTGAAACTTTGGCAACATTCTTAGAAAATCTGTCAACAAAGTTCCATCCTCCTTTTTCAATGACAATCGTAAGTTTTTTGTCAAAATTTGGACTACTTTTGGGTTCTTTCCGTCCGTTTTCTCTTTCCTCGGGCAGGTTAACTTTGAGAAAACCAGTAAAGTAATCTATTAGTTCGTGTTCAAAAGAACGAACTTTTTGTATTTTTCTTTCGCCGTTTATCGTAACTACAGTTCCTTCTTTTTCAAAGAAACATTCTATTGGAAGAATTAAAGTTGCTTGAGATATTGCAGAAGTATAGTGCGTGGTGAAAACAACGGTGGGTTTTGAAAAGTCTATGTAACTTCCGTAAAGGTCTCTATATGGTTCTACTGAAAACAAGACGTTTACATTTCCTTTGGGTTCTTCCGGAAGAACGGGTTCAAAGTATTTTAGCACTCCAAGGGTATTTACTTTGGGTGGAATGACTACGAAGTAAGACTTTCCTGAAAGAAGAGAAGAAAGGGTTTTTAAGGTTCTTGAAATTTCTTTTCTGTCGCTTCTGTAAAGTGAAGTTCCTCCAAGTATAAAGCAAACGCTGTTTCCTTTTAGAAGTTTGAGAAAACAATCAATGTTGGGATTTCCAGTCTTGTAAGAACTATCAAAAACCCCAACACAGCAATGTTTTAATACATTGACCCATTCATCCTGTTCAGAAATAACAACACAAGAGGCGATTTCGTCAATTTTTGAAGGAAAACTTCCAAGTCTTAATACTTTTTTGTGATTTTGCACAGCGAACAACCTCAGCAAAATTGCAGAAACTGGATTAAATTCTTCAAGAAAATCACCAATGTAAACTACAACATCTGCTTTGTAAACTGCAGAGAATTCGTCAAGTTTTCCAAATTCTTCAACTAATTCTTTTAAGATGATGGCCTCTGTGATTGCTTTTTTTCCAAGAATTCTTGAGATGAGTGCCAGTTCTTCGTTAGTAAGTGAACCGTCAACGAACAAATTTACAAAGTTGTCATTAACGATTTCTTCAAACTTTTTGACTGCTTGTTTTTGAGAGATTTCAAATACCCTTTCGCCCTCTCGGTATAAAGGTTTGGTTATTCTTCTGTTTTCTATTGCGTCCCATCCCCATCTTCCTCTCAAACACAAGTAACCCTTGTTAATCCACTTGTTTTTTCCAATTTTACCGACTATTCTTTTTATTCCCGATTTATCCCAGTGTATTTCAACTTCGCATCCGCTTCCACAATGAGGACAAATAGATATTGTTTTTTTCATTATCCAAGTCTTTCCAGAACCATTGAAAACTTTGTCCACTAAACTTCCAGATGGGCAAACTTCAATACAATTACCACAGAACTCACAACCAGAATCCAGAAAATTACTTGCACGAGGAAAAACAAAACCTCCTTCTTTTACTTCTAAAACACTATTACCTACATTTTCAGCGCACATTCTTACGCATCTTTCGCACAAAACACACTTGGAAGTTTCAATATCTATTAGTTCAGAATCCACAAGTTTGTTAACTTTTTTCATTTTCCGTTCTATTTTTCCGAAAACATGATGGAAAACAATTTCCTGGAGTTCACACTCACCAGACTTACTGCACTTCAAGCAGTCCAGCGGATGTTCTTGTAAAATTGACTTTATGGCTCTCTCCCTTGCTTTTAAAACTTTGGGAGAATTAGTTATAACAACCATACCGGGAATTGCTTTCAATGTGCAGGCGGGGACAAGTTCTGATGTGTTTGCGATTTCAACAACGCATACTTTGCAAGTTCCCTTTGGCTTAAGTTCCTTGTGATAACAAAGGAAAGGAATGTTTATCTTGTTTCGTAAAGCAACTTCAAGAATAGTTTCTCCTTGAGAAGCTTCGCATTCCTTTCCATCTATGATAACGGTGAAGTTTTCTTTCATCTATCAACTTCTCCCATCAATGGGTCTAAACTGTTGAGAATGGGAACGACATCGTCAAGAAAATAACCTTTTAGGATTTCTGGTAGTATTGAGAGGTTAGTGAAGGAAGGAGTTCTTATTCTTACCCTGTAAGGTTTGTCTGTTCCATTACTTACGATGTAGTAACCCAGTTCTCCCCTTGGCCCTTCTACGGCCTGATAAACTTCACCGGGGGGAGGTTTGATTCCGTGAACGGTAAGATAAAAGTGTTTTATCAGGTTTGTTAGCGTTTCGTAGATTTCATCCTTTTTTGGAAGAACAAATTTAGAGTTGTTTATGATTGTATTTCCTTCTGGAAGGTTTTCTATGCATTGCTTAATGATTTTCAAAGATTCCTTCATTTCGTCAATTCTAACTCTGTATCTGTCGTAAACATCACCGTTGTGATAAACGGGCACGTTGAATTCAAGTTTGTCGTAAACACAGTAGGGATAGTATTTTCTAACATCGTAGTCACATCCCGCAGCTCTTAAAACGGGGCCGGTTATTCCCCAACTAATGGCTGTGTCTTTGTCTATTATCCCTACCCCTACAGTTCTTAACTTCCAAACTCGGTTCTCTGTGAGAAGTTCTTCGTATTTGCTGATTTTTTCAAAGAATTCGTCAACAAAATCCGCAAGTTCTTGAAGAAATTTTTCTGAAAAATCTTGAGAAACTCCTCCTATCTTTATGAATCCGGCGTAACTTTGCGTGCCGGAAAGTTGTTCAAAAAGTTTCATTATTCTTTCTCTATCTTCAAACGCGAGCAAGCATACTTTTTCCATTCCAAATTCAACAGCAGATGTTCCAAGCCAAGTGAGGTGAGAAACAATTCTTGAAAGTTCAGCAAGAATGACCCTTATATAATTAGCCCTTTCGGGAATTTCGTTTTTTATTCCTAAAAGTTTTTCCACAGCAAGCACAAACCCTAATTCGTAGGAGCATGCTGAAAGGTGGTCTATTTTGCCAAGTATCGGTAAAAGTTGAAGATACTTTCTGTTCTCGCATAACTTTTCAATTCCCCGATGAACGTAACCAACCACTACATCAACGCATTCTACTTTTTCTCCTTTGATTCCAAGGGTAAGTTTTAAAGTTCCGTAAGGTGCGAGAGGATGAGGGCCAACTTCTAAAAATAAATCAACTTTTTCACCCATTTCCATTAGTCCCAAATGTCACAAGGTTTTTCGTAACCTTCAAGCGGAAAATCCTTTCGGAGTGGAAAGTAAGGATAATTTTGTGGCAGTAAGAGTCTTTTCAAGTTCCTTCCTTCAAACTTTACTCCGAACATCTCGTAAACTTCTCTTTCTAACCATTCCGCAGACTTCCAAATGTCAACAACGGAAGGAAGAACCTCGTCGGTTTGACACTTTACTCTTAGGTGGTGTTTCTTTTTGAGAGAACGCAAAAGGTAAACGACGATAAATCTCGGTCTTTTGGGAAACATATCAATAGCGGTGAGGTCAACAAGCATGTCCATTTGAAAATCTTCGGAATCTTTCAGGAACTTTAAGACTTCCTTCAAGGAATCTTTTTTGACCAAGATGCTCAGTTCGCCTTTAGATTCTTCTATCCTTTCTACGGATTTTTCAAACCTCTTAAGTAAGTTTTTTAAAAGTTCAGAAGAAACAAAATTCATGAATAAACTCCAAACCCGGATGATTTTTTGTGCTTTGATTTCTTTTTAAGGAGCAACAAAGCATTTACAAATTCTTCTTGATTTGGAGGACATCCAGGTAGATAAACAT
The DNA here is from genome assembly GCA_964654625.1 of uncultured bacterium. GTDB lineage: Bacteria > Aquificota > Aquificia > Desulfurobacteriales > Desulfurobacteriaceae > CAZZKT01. The sequence continues at coordinate 16,387 of CAZZKT010000002.1, read as the reverse complement.
CAACAGGAATGATGCAGTCAAGACCTTTTAAAACCGAATATGTTTGAAATGCTCCCCCGCCTATCGCGCAACTACCCACCGCCATGGCCCACTTGGGACTTGGCATTTGGTTCCATACTTCTTTTATTAGCGAAGCCATTTTTCTGTTGATAACCCCACAAACGATTAGTAAGTTACATTGTTTTGGGACATTTCTAAAAAAACAAGGCAACTTGTGACGGGAAATCGCGGTGGTAGCCAGTTCAATACCGCAACATGTTGTAGTAAGAGCGTATGCCCAAAAAACCCCTGCCTTGCAGAGGTTTAGTAGGTCATCCAAACTTGTTAAAAAAAAGCCTTTTAGTTCCATCTTTCAACCTCTGTGATTTTGTTTGAACGAGCGTAAGCAAGTCCAAGGATTAAAACGAGAAAAATAAGAAAACCTACTGCAATTCCGTAAAGGTTCAGTTCCTTAAAAGAAACCATCCAAAGGAGCAGAAGAACGAATTGTATTTCAAAGAACAAGCATAACAATGCTATCGCGCACAAATGATAAAGACTTCTCATTTAATAACCCCAAAAACAATATTACGCCAACTATTTTACCAATTCAAGGATGTTAAATTTTACTACATGATGAACACCTTGACGGTTTGTTTCCTAAAGGCCCGAAGGTTGTAGGCTTTTTTTATAAGAGTTAAAATCTACTTGAGTTTCTGCAACCATTAAATAAACTTTGGAGCAGAAAAGTGAACCTCTTAGTGATAAGATTTTCCTCATTGGGAGACGTTGTTCTTGCTTCCTCCGTTTTTGACTCTCTTTCAAGACATTTTTCCGTTGACTTTTTAACCTTCAAACCTTACGGAGAAATCTTCTACAACGACCCGAGAATTTCAAAAGTCATTGAGGTTGAAAGAAAAAGTCTCAGAAACTTCAAGAATCTTATTGATTTCTCAAAAACTCTCAAAAAGTATGACCTCATTGTTGACCTTCAGGTAAATCTTCGTTCAATTTTGATTACAAAACTTGCAAAAGTTAAAACCGTAAGATACGAAAAAAATTCCGTCAGAAGGAGACTCGTTTTGTATTTCAAAGGTTTAAAAAGAAAGCAACTCTTCGTTCCGAAAATGTATTGCACTGCGGTGGAAAAAATCCTAAAAAGGGCGGAAAATTGCTTTCCGAAGATTTTCCTTGACGAGCAGGAAGTCAAAAGAATTAAAAACAAACTGAATCTTGGAAAATTTGCCGTTATAGTTCCCGGGGCAAAGTGGAAGGAGAAAATTTATCCTTACTTCGGAGAAGTTGCAAAACTTTTCAAGAACAAGGGGCTTGAGGTTGTAGTTCTCGGAGGGAAAGAAGACGAAGAAGTTTGCAAGAGCGTAGAAAGCGTTTGCGGTGGGATTAACCTTTGCGGTAAACTTTCATTGAGAGAATCCGCAAGCGTTATGAAACTTGCAAGCGTTGTAGTTTCAAACGATTCTGCCGGAGTTCACTTGGCAAGGGCAGTTTCAACACCCGTTGTGGCAATTTTCGGTCCAACCCATCCAGTTTTCGGATTTGCCCCTTCCCCGGAAGAGGGAGTAGCCATAACCCTTGACCTTGACTGCTCGCCCTGTTCCCTTCACGGAAAAACAAAGTGCAAACATAGAAAGTGCCTTGAAATACCTCCGGAGTTGGTAGTTGAAAAAGCGTTGGAGGTGGCGAGAAAGTGAAGAGAATGCTCGTTGAGTTTCTTGTTATTCTCGCAATAAGTTGGTTGATTGAATTTTGGTATTCCAGCTTTAGAGGAATTTTTGAGGGAACTACCTTATCTTTGCTTGAAATTTCTCTTTCCTTTGACAATGCGGTTATGAACGCGGTTGTCCTTTCCGGGCTTTCAGCGATATGGAGAAGAAGGTTTTTAACTTGGGGAATGTTAATAGCGGTTTTCGGAATGAGATTTTTGTTTCCCGTTTTGATTGTTTCTGTAACTGCCAAGTTACCTCCTTTAAAAGTGGTAAACATTGCGGTTAAAGACCCGGAACTTTATCACCATTACCTTTCTCTCGCTCACCACCTTATTCTTGCCTTCGGTGGAGCCTTTTTGCTTATGGTTTTTATCAACTGGTTGTTTGATGCGGGAAGGGAAATCCACTGGATTGAATTCTTTGAAGAAAAGGCGGTTCAAATTGCAAAACTCGGAGAAATTAAACTAATCGTTGCATTGAGCATAGCGTTGCTGGTAGGTTTCAAAACCAACAGTTTGGAAATCCTAATTGCAATGCTTTTGGGAATCTTGAGTTTTGAAATAGTCAGGTTAATTAAAGACCTCGTAAGATACTTCAGGGGAGAGATGGCTGGAATAGGTGCTTTTCTTTATCTTGAAATCCTTGATGCTTCGTGTTCTCTTGACGGAACGGTCGGAGCGTTTGCCATCAGTAAAGACCTCGTGATTATCACGATTGGTCTTTCCGTTGGTGCGTTCATCTTGCGCTCTTTAACGGTTCACTTTGTTGAATCCGGCAAACTTCAACAACTTCCATACCTTGAACACGGAGCCCATTGGGGAATAGGGGGTCTTGGAATAATGATGATTCTCCAAATCTTTTACCACATTCCAGAAGTAATTGTGAGTTTTGTAGCCCTTTTGTTCGTTATTTCTTCTCTCGTTTCTTCTCTTCGGAAAAGAGGACTTCTTCCAACGTAGGACTGAACTTGTAAATCGGAAGTTTTACTTCTTCTGCAAGTTTTTTTCCTAATTCGTCCGAATATCCCTCCTTATAAACCACCGCTCTTATTCCTGCGTTTATAATCATTTTTATGCATAGAGAACAGGGAAAGTGAGTTGAAAACAATATTGCTCCTTTTGCTGAAACACCGTGAAGAGCACACTGAATTATTGCATTTTGCTCTGCGTGAAGACCCCTGCAAAGTTCGTGCCTTTCACCGCTTGGAACTTTTAACTTTTCTCTAAGACAGCCGATTTCGTAACAGTTTTTCAAGTCGTGGGGAGGGCCGTTGTAACCCGTTGCGATTATCCTCTTATCTTTGACCAGCACCGCTCCCACTTTTCTTCTCAAACACGTTGAGCGAGAAGCCACAACTTCCGCTATCTGCATGAAGTATTCAACCCAAGAAGGTCTTTTCAATTGTTCCTCCTTCCAGTGGAAATTTGACCTTTCTTGGTAGACAATATTAACAAAACTTTTTTCAACAGAGGTTTACGAATGGAAGGCATTCAAGTCATTTATGAAAGGGTGAGCCACCTAAACATAACTGGGTGTTGTGTTTTTCTTCCCGTTGGTTCACTTGCCGAAAGCATTCCTGGATTAACAAACCTGACCCTTAAAACTGCCTTTAAGGGAATTGCCGGAGAAAAGTCTTCTGCGTTTTCAAGAAAAATAGAACCGTTTTCTTCAAACTTCATAGTAGACGTCTTTCAGGAGTTTTCAATAATAAGGTTCCAGGCGGTTACGGAAAAGTTCTGCGAAGTCTTTGAAATACTCGGAGAAATTTTTAGGAATCCCGGATTTTCCGAAGAGAACTTTATTCCGGAAAAAGAAACAATCCTTGCCAGTATAAGAGCAGAAAACGAAAATCCTGTTTATTGCGCTCTCAGAGAAATCATGAAAATAACTTACGGAAATTCTCCGTATTCCATTCCTCCCGTTGGAACTTTGGAATCAGTATCAAAGATTTCGTTGGAAGATTGTGTAAAACGCTTTGAATTTCTCGCCATTCCTAAGGGAACCTTTGTAGCGGTTGCAGGGAACGCAGACGAAGAAAAAGTTTGTGAAATAGCGCAAAACATCCTTCCTTTAAAAGAACTCAGTGCATTCCATTCTGTTCCTGAACCCTTAGGGGAAACGAAGGTCGTAGAAAGAAAAAAGTCTCCTCAAGGTGTGGTTATCGTAGGATTTGAAGCGCCGGGAATATTGGACCATCAGTATCCCTATTACAAACTCTTTGACGTATTCTTAGGACAAGGAATCGGTTCGGTCCTATTTCAAGAATTGAGAGAAAAGTTGGGGTTGGCGTATTCTGTTGGAAGTTTCTATCCGTTGAAGTTGAACAAAGGGAGAATTTACGCTTTTATTCTGACATCCGTTGAAAAGGTTAACATTGCATTTACGGAACTGATGAAAGTTCTTGAGAATCTTCCAGACTTCGTTAACTCAAGCACTTTTAACCGTGCATTAGGGTATCTTAAAGGGACTTTAAAAGCGGAAACAGAATTGAGATGGAAAAAGGCTTGGTTTGCTATTTTGAAAGAACTTACGGGCGTTAAAAAAAGATTTGACAGACATGTCTTAGAGATTCTTGAAAACGTGGAACTAAATGACCTATTACTGGTTTGTGAAAAGGTTGCTTCCAGTAAAAAAGACAGCGTTTTAGTGCTTTGATAAAATATTTTGCAAAAACTCAAATTTTGTGAGAGGTGGAGGAGATATGAAGGTAAGGGTTAAAAGGCTTGACATTAAGGAAGCGGTGAGGAAGGTTGCCGGATGCGCAGATAAGAAGGGTAACATACCTATACTTTCTAACATTCTGATAGAAGCGGAAGACAACACCATGCGCCTGACTGCTACAAACCTTGAAATGGGTGCTTCAACGGTAATTCCTTCAACCGTTGATGAACCCGGAAAGACTACGGTAAATGCGGTCAAATTTTCAAAGTTTGTTGCGAGTTTTTCCGGTGAAGAGTTTGAGATGAGAACGGAAGACTCAAAACTCACAATTACTTCAACAAACCTTGAATTTTCTCTTGCAACCCTTCCGCCAGAAGAATTCCCGGAAATTGAACTGCCGGAAGAATACTCCCTCAGACTGCTCTCGTCTCACCTTGAAAAAGGCATTAAAAAAGTTTCTTACGCTGTCAGCAAAGACGAAGCAAGATACATTCTTACCGGCGTTTACTTGAACGCTCGGGGAGACAAGTTTCACGTGGTTGCAACGGACGGACACAGACTTGCCCTTTACGAACTGCCCTCTACTTCCGAGGAGTTCAGTGCAATAGTTCCGAGAAAGTTTTTGACAGAATTTAGAAAAGTTCTAAAAGAGAGTGCGGATGTTGAACTCTTGCTGAAGGACAACAAGTTCTTTGCAAGGGCTGGAGATACGGTGGTGTGGACATCCGTCATTGAGGGAGAATATCCCGATTACCTTGCGGTAATTCCGGAAAGCAATCCGCTAAAGTGTGTAGTTGAAAGGGATGAATTTCTGTCTGCCCTTAAGGAAATTGCGGTTATCTACGAGAAAGAAGAAGTCAAGGCTGTTATTTTGAATCTGACCCCCGGTAAACTTGAACTGAACGCAAGGGGCGGTGAAATTGAAGGAACTGCAGAGGAAGGAACGGTAAGCATTCCGGCGGAGTATTCCGGAGAGGAGTTTCAAATAGGTTTTAACATAAACCACTTGATTGAGTCCATAAGTTCTTTTGACGGAGACACAATAAAGATTTTGATGGACAAGCCGATAACACCCGTTCTCATAGCGTCCGACGAAGAACCGGAACTTAAAAATGTGATTATGCCGATGAAGGTTCAGTAATGGGAAGGGTCCGCACCTTTCCTAACTTCATAACCCTTTTGAGAATTTTACTCCTTCCCTTTGTGGTGGTTTCAATCATAAAGCACTCGTTTCACCTTGCCTTGGTTCTTTTTTTGTTTTCAGCCTTTACGGACTTTCTTGACGGCTACATTGCAAGAAAGTTTAACAGTATTTCAAACCTCGGGATATTACTTGACCCCGTGGCGGACAAACTCTTGACTTCTTCAACCCTGATTTCCCTTGCTTACGTTAAACTCTGTGACCCCTACTCTGTCATAGCAATAGTCGGACGGGAAGAAGCAGTAACGGGAATAAGGGCTATTGCAGCTTCCAAAGGTATTGTAATTCCCGCATCTGCCGGAGGAAAGTTTAAAACTTTTTTGATTATGGCTTCCATAACGCTTCTTCTTTCCGGTTTTAAGTCTGCCGGCGAGGTTTTACTGGTCATCTCCGCACTTGTTGCAGTATTTACGGGACTTTTCTACTTTTACAAACTTTTAAACATTTTAAGGAGCGAGTGATGGAACTTGCAATTTTGTGCCTGATTTCCTTTTTCAGCGGTTCAATCCCTTTCGGTTATTTAGTTGGAAAACTCAAAGGGGTTGACGTAAGACGGCACGGAAGCGGAAACATTGGCGCTACTAATGTTTCAAGGGTTCTCGGAAAAAAGTATGGGGCTTTGGTTTTGTTCCTTGACGGGTTAAAGGGCTTTTTGCCCGTTCTCCTGCTCGGGAACGATAACTTTGCAAAGTCTTGGATTGCCCTTTCTGCAATAGCGGGGCATTGCTTTTCTCCGTTCTTGTTCTTTAAGGGAGGAAAAGGGGTTGCTACTGCCCTTGGAGCGTTCCTTGCTTTCTCTCCGAAGATTTTGTTTGCATCTGCCGTTGTTTTCTTCTTGGTGTTTTTCACGACGAGGTATGTTTCCCTCTCCTCAATTTTTGGAACTATTGCTTTTGTGATTATTTCAACTTTTTACTTTCGCGACAAAAACGTTCTGATTCCGATATTTATTGCCGGAGCGCTGATAATTGCAAAGCACCATTCCAACATAAAAAGGCTTGTAAAGGGTGAGGAGAAGAAATATTATTAACCCTGCCAACTTTTAAAGAGGGGGGAAGAAATGTATGCGGTCATAAAAACGGGTGGCAAGCAATACGTAGTAAAACCGGGAGATACGCTGAAGGTTGAAAAACTGAACGTTGAAGAGGGAAGTTCTGTTGAGTTTGAACCCCTTATGGTCAAAAGTGAGGACAAAGTGGCAATTGGAGAAGAAGCAAAGTCTTTCAAAGTAAAGGCTACCGTTTTGAGACACGATAAGGGCAAGAAAATTATCGTTTTCAAGTATAAGCCCAAAAAGCACTATCAAAGGAAGTATGGACACAGGCAGTGGTTTACGGAACTCAAGATTGAAGAAATCGTAAGGGGGTAAGTCATGGCACACAAAAAGGGAATGGGTTCAACGAAAAACGGTAGAGATTCCATAGGAAAAAGGCTCGGGGTTAAAAGACACGACGGGCAAATAGTTAAAGCAGGAAACATTTTGGTTCGCCAAAGGGGAACTTCTATTCATCCCGGAGAGAACGTAGGTATGGGAAGGGATTATACCCTTTTTGCTTTGATTGACGGTGTGGTTAAGTTTGAAAGAAGAAGGGGCAAAAAAGTAGTAAGCGTTTATCCTATTAACTGATGAAAAAGGTATTAATAACGGGAGTTACCGGATTTGTAGGAAGACACCTTTACAGTGCTTTAAAGGATGAGTTTAAAGTAATTCCCGTTTCAAGGATAGATATTCCCAATCTTCCGAGGATTTTTGGCTCAAAAGAACCTCAGGTAGTCATAAATTGTATCGGAATTTTAAGGGGTTCTGCGGAAGATTTTAGGTTTGCTCATGTAGAACTTGTTAAAAATCTCCTTGACCTTTCGGTTTCTTACGGAGTTTCAAGGTTTATTCACTTTTCTGCCCTCGGATGTGATAAAAACGAAAAAAGCATTTATCACAGGACGAAACTTGAAGGTGAGAATTTAATAAGAGAAAGCGGACTTTCATACGCAATTTTGAGACCTTCCATAATCCTCGGGGACGGACAAAAACTTTACGATGATTTAAAGTTCCTCTCAAGTTTTCTTCCGATTCTCTTTGCTCCGAAAATGAAGGTTCAACCGGTGAGTATTGAAAAAGTAGTTGAAACGGTGAAAAGAGAAATTTTTGAAACCGAATCAAAGGTTATTGAACTTTGCGGAGAAGAAATCATTTCAATGGCCGAACTTTTTAGAAGAATTTTGAAAGAGTTAAACATTAAAAGGCCAGTTATTGAACTGCCCAAAGCATTTTTCTTTCCCGTTGCTCTATTGGGAATTGGTAGAATGGACATGAATGCTTATCACATGATTGAAGACAACATTTGCTCTTAGGAGAGGAGGTTGTTAAAAAAGGTTTTTCAATTTAGGAAAATTCTTTTTATTTCCGTTTTCATAGGAATTCTTACGGGTCTTTTTGCAGTTGCGTTCATAAAAGCAATTCACTTCTTTACGAACCTTTTCCTTGAAAGAATTGCCGGTTATTCTCCTCCAGGAGTTCCGGGAGAGGGAACGTTCTTCGGAGTTTACAACCTTCAAATTGAAAGACCTTACCTTATACCCTTCACCGTAGCCCTTGGGGGATTAATATCCGGCATTTTGATTTACCTTTTTTCTCCGGAATCTGCCGGTGTCGGAACAGACGCTGCCATAAGGGCTTTTCATAGAAAACTGCCCATAGGATTAAAAACTGCCGTTTCAAAACTCGTAACTTCCGCCATAACCATAGGTTCCGGAGGTGTTTCCGGAAAGGAAGGGCCAATAGCCCTTATCGGTGCAAGCGTAGGAAGTTTTGTTGCCAACCTGTTCAAATTAAGTGAAAAGGAAAAAAACATTGCTCTTGCAACGGGACTCGGTTCTGGAATTTCCGCAGTCTTTAAAGCACCTCTTGCAGGTGCTATCGTAAGTTCGGAAGTTTTTTACAAGGAAGACTTTGAAGTTGAGGCGCTACTTCCGAGTTTTGTTGCTTCCGTTACTTCTTACATCGTTTCCGGAATTTTTCTTGGTTTTCGCCCTCTGTTTTACACCGACATTCCTCCTTTCAGGGGACTTTCATTTCAAGGGCTTCTCGGTTACATTCTGTTGGGGGTAATTTGTGCTTTAATAGCCACCCTTATCATCTACGTTTTTTTCAGAGTAGGCGCTTACTTCAAAAACCTTAAACTTCACCCGGTTCTCAAACCGGCAATCGGAGGATTTATTGCAGGTTTAATAGGAGCCATAAATCCGATTGCCCTTGGAAACGGCTACGGATGGATTCAGTTTCTTTTGAATAATGACTTTACCCATTTAACTCCAGTCATGGTTGTTTCGGGGATTTTTTTGGTAATAATTGCCCTTTCCTTTACTTTGGGTTCTGGAGGTTCCGGAGGAGTATTCGGCCCTTCTCTGGTTATAGGAGGTCTTACCGGTGCTTCAACTTGTCTTTTACTCAACTTCCTTACGGGAAATTCTTTCAACTTACCTTCAATGACCATTGTCGGAATGATGGCAACCTTTGCTGCAACTGCAAAAGCCCCCCTTTCAACCATAGTCCTCGTAGCGGAAATGACTGGAGGATATGAACTTCTCGTTCCTTCAATTATTTCTGTTTCAATCGCATACATCCTTTCCGGTGATAAGAGCATATTCCCAAGCCAAGTAAAAAAGAGAATAGATTCTCCTGCTCACATGGACGAGTATCGTTCGTTTGTCCTTCAAAGTGTTAAGGTAAAGGACGTTATGACTACCCGTGTAATTACACTTTCTCCTGAAAACACGGTTCTTGAGGCTCAAAAATTAATGGAAGAAAGGTTTATCTCTGGAATTCCTGTAGTTGTAAAGGGAGTTGTAGTTGGTTTAGTAACGAGTTCTGATGTGTTGAAAGTGGATAAGAACAAGAGAAGTTCTGTTAAAGTTAGTGAAATAATGACTAAAAGTCCTGAATGCGTAACCCCTGATACGACTCTTTTTGACACCCTTGACAAGTTTTTGAGCAAAGGCTATGGAAGAGCGCCCGTTGTTGAGAGCTTAGAAACCAAAAGGCTTGTAGGCATAATTACAAGGGCAGACATAGGAAGATTTTTGGCTTCTAAAGGATAAAACAAAACATTCGGAGGATTATCAGATGAAAAGACTGTTGACTTTTCTGTTAGTTCTTTTTATTCCGGCAATTGCTTGGGGAAATCAAGGAGCGGTAATACTTTACGACCACTCAAGCGTTGTTTTTTATCCTGACGGAAGGAAGGTCTGGAGGGAAGAATTTGCGGTCAAGATAACCGGAGAAAGGGGAATAAAGGAATTTGGAGAGGTTGTCATACCTTATTCTCACGAGCATCAAAAAGTTAAGTTAATTTACGCTTACACGATAACTCCCGAAGGAAAGAAAGTGGAACCTCCGAAAGAAGCGATAAACGAGGTTTATCCTCCCTTTTCTTCTTCTGCCCCGATATATTCCGACTTAAGATACAAAACGATTTCAATGCCAGCCCTTTCGGTCGGTAGCGTCATAAAGTATGCTTACGAAGTTGAAACGTTTAAACCTTACATGAAAAATCAATTTTGGGCTACCAACTTCTTTCAGGGAGAGTTTCCTGTTATTGAAGCAACGTTTACCGCCCGCATTCCCAAAGGAAAACCTTACAAGTTTAAGGTTTACAACCTCAAAGACTACAAGTTTTCAATGGAAGAAGAAAAAGACTTCGTGGTTCTAAAGTGGGTGGTTTACGACCTGCCGGGGATTGAGAAGGAACACTCAATGCCTCCGATGGGAGAAGTAGGAGCGAGGGTTACTATTACTTCCCTCAAGTCTTGGGACGAGGTTGCAAAGTGGTATGCAGAACTCGCAAGAGAAGCCTTAAAGCCCACAAAACTCGTTAGAGAAACTGCCCTGAAGGTTATCAGAGAAAGTTCTGCGAAAACGGACTACGAAAAAGCGAAAGCCATCTACGACTTTGTTTCAAAGAAAATAAGATACGTAGGTTTTGAGTTCGGAATTAACGGCTACAAGCCCCATTCCGCAGAAAGCGTTTTAAAGAACAGATACGGAGACTGTAAAGACCACTCAACCCTTTTCATATCAATGTTAAGAGCGGTAGGAATTAAAAGTTTTCCTGTTTTAATACCGACCCTTGAAAAAACGAACCTTGACGTTTCAATGCCTTTGCCCACGGCCTTTAATCACGAGATTGCGGTTGTGGAAATTAACGGAAAGCGAATCTTTGCGGACACGACTTCCGAGTTTACTCCCTTCGGACGCATCCCTTCCGGAGACCAAGGAAGGAAAGTCCTCATAGTCAACGACGAAAGGGGAACGGGAACGATTTCCCAAACTCCGACTTGTTCTCCCGAAGAAAACGTTGAACTTTTTGCCGGAAACTTTACTTTGACTCCTTCGGGTAAACTTGAAGGAGAGATGAGGTTTGAATACAGGGGAATTTACGCATCCTTTCAAAGGGCAAGGCTCGGAAAATCTTCGGAAAAAAAGCAAAGAAGTTTTGTGAAAAACCTCGTTTCTCAGGTTTCTCCCGGATTTTCCGTAGTTAACTACGAGTTAAAAGGGATTGACGACAATTACCTGCCGGTTGTTGTCAAGGTTTTCGGAGAAGATGCGAATTACTCTTTAACTACCAAAAACTTCATCCTTGCAAGGCTTCCGGTTCCTGCTTTTGAAAGGTTGTCCCTTTTAGTCTCTGAACCTTCAAGACATTACGATTATGTGGTTGGCTACAGGATGAGCAAAGAAGTGAAAGTGAAAGTCAAGATTCCGGAAAACTTTGAGTTTTACCTCGTTCCGGAGAACGTTCGCTTTGAGTCTTCCGTCGGTAGTTTTAGCGTTGAGTGGAAAGTGTCCGGCAATTCCGCTACCGTTGAGGGACTGTTAATTTTGAAGAAGCCCAGAATAAGTCCCGAAGAATACGAAGACCTTAAAAACCTCTTTGAAGGGTTCGTAAAAGTTCTTAAAAATCAAGTGCTGGTGCTTAAAAAGGAATGATAGTTCTCGGTATAGACACATCTTGCGATGAAACTTCGGTAGCGGTTTACGACGCAGAGAGGAAAAAGATACTGTCCAACGTGGTTCTGTCTCAAGTTAAGATTCACAGCAAGTATGGAGGAGTGGTTCCCGAAATTGCTGCAAGAAAGCACGCAGAAAACATTGACAAGGTGTTTTCCGTTGCTTTAGAAAAGGCGGGGGTCAGCGTTAAGGACATAGACCTTGTGGCGGTTACCAACGGTCCGGGACTTTTGCCGGCTCTTCTTGTGGGTTTAACTTTCGGGAAGGGAATTGCGTGGTTTAACAAAATTCCGCTGAAGGGCGTTAATCACATTGAGGCTCATATCTTTTCTCCTTTCGTTGAGAAAGATTACATACCGGAAAAATTTTTAGCCCTTGTGGTGAGTGGAGGACACACTCTTTTGTGTTTGGTCAGCGGGAAAAAAATCAAGGTGGTCGGAAGAACGCTTGACGATGCGGTCGGAGAAGGTTTTGACAAGACCGCAAAACTACTCGGACTCGGATATCCCGGAGGACCCGTCATAGACAAAATGTTTTCACAATATTCGGGAGAGTTCCTTGAACTTCCAAAGCCGAAAGTCAAAGGACTTGACTTTAGTTTTAGCGGTTTAAAGTCTGCGGTGAGGAGGCTTGCAGAAAAGGGGTATCCGAAAGAAATGATTGCGGTTTCGTTTCAGAAAACGGCGATTGACTATCTTTTTGAAAAGTTGAAAAAAGCGATTGAAATTTACGGGGTGGAAAACATCGTTGTTGCGGGTGGTGTTTCTGCAAATTCGTATTTGAGAAAAAAGGTAAAGTCTCTTGAGGAAAGCGGGTTCAGGGTTTTTCTTCCTTCAAAAGAACTTTCGGTTGACAACGGGGCAATGGTTGCTTTCTGGGGATATCAGCGCTTTGTGGCCGAAGGAGAAGACCCGCTAACGCTTAATGCTTATTCTCGTCTTTCTTTTTAAATCTCCTTCTTATTGATGCGATGTCTTTAAATATTCCGAAAGTTTCGGAAACTGCGTTAAGGGTGTTTTTTAAGTTTTTCACCGCAGGCAAGAGTTCTCTGTTAACGGTTTGGGGAAGTTTTTGGGATTCTTTCAAAAACCTTAAAATAAAAATTCCCACACCGACCAGTATTATAGTGTTAACAACCGAACAAATTGCAATTATCAAAAGGGAAACTTCCACAACACTCAACGTTAACCTCCTATGGTAAACATTGCTCTTTCACATCCAGAACCCTTTAATGCGGAAATTCCCGTAAAGTTCTTTTTGATTTTTACTGCATTTTTAAGTATTTCAAGCAGTTTTTCCCGTGAATAATCACCAGAACGGAGAAGTGATTTTAGGTCTATTTCCTCGTCTCTCATAAGGCAGAACCTTAACTTTCCGTCCGAAGTGAGTCTTAACCTGTTGCAGGTTGCACAAAAATGTCTTGAAACGGAGGGAATAAAACCTATTATTGCATTGGTTCCCGGGACTTTGTAGGACTTTGAAGGCCCTTTTTTGAAAGTTTTTGCCGGAATTAACTTTCCGTATTTTGATTCAACGAGTTCCTTAATTTTATCAACGCTCAAAAAATGCCGGGAAGAAAAGAACTTTCCTCCGACGGGCATAAGTTCAATGAACCTCACTTCCACTCCGAACGCTTCGGAAAACTTTATGAAGTCTTCAATTTCGTCATCGTTGAATCCTTTTATAAACACAACGTTTACTTTCACCGGAGAAAAACCAACTTCCAGGGCTTTTTCAAGTCCTCTGATTACTTTTTTCAGAGCGTCAACGCCGGTAAGGTAGGAAAATTTCTCTTCTTTTAAGGAATCTATGCTGATGTTTACCCTTCTGAGACCGGAATCAAACAAAACTTGCGCTTTTTCTTCCAGGAAAAAGCCGTTTGTGGTTAAACTTATGTCTTCAAGCCCCATTTCGTTCAGGGTTAAAACGAGATTTTCCAATTTTTTTCTGATTAAAGGTTCTCCTCCGGTGAGTCTTACGGAGTTAAGTCCTATTTCCTTGAAACAGCGGACGATTTCTGCAATTTCTTCGTAAGTTAAAATTTCAGACTGGGGCAGGAAGTGCCTGCCCCAGGGAGGAACGCAGTATTTGCATTGAAAGTTACACCTGTCTGTAACCGAAACCCGAAGGTAGTCAACCTTAGAATGTCTTGAACTTGTCAAGTTCTTCCTCAAGTTTCTTGATTTTCTCCGAAATGTCCTTGATTGCGTTTGCTACTTCTTTGAGGTCTTCAATGTTTTCTACGGCCATTTTGGCAACTTCGGAAACGATATTTGTTACGTCTTCAGCGACTTTCGCTTCTTTAACGGCTCTTTCGGAAACTCCGGAAACGATTTCTTCAAGATGTTTCATGGAGTTTTCAAAGTTGGAGAACGTTTTGGAAACGTTTTCCATAACTTTTTCTTTTATGTCCGTATTTATGTTCTCAATGGTTGCTTTAATCTGGTCCGTTGCGGAAACGACCCTTTGAGCAAGTTTTCTGACCTCGTCCGCAACAACCGCAAATCCTCTTCCCGCTTCTCCTGCCCTTGCTGCTTCAATTGCCGCGTTTAGAGCAAGGAGGTTCGTTTGCTCTGCAATCTGGAAGATGAGGTTTATGATGGACTCAAGTTCTTTCATACGCTGATTGAGAAGTTTCTTAATTTCTTCAAGGGAAGATTTGGAACTCTCAATTGTTTTCAGGTTGTCTCTTGAAAGCACAGAAAGTTCTTTGATTTCGTTTGAAAGGGAGATTATTCCGTTTGTAACATTTTGAACGGATTCTGAAGCACCGGAAGTTTTCTCTGTCTGCGAAGAAATTTGTGCCATGACTTCTGAGAGTTTTTCAACCTTTTCCTCAAGAAGGTTAACTGCGGACTTGAGGGTTTCTATGGACTTACCGATGGAGGAGTTCAATTCCTTTATTCCCTTGTTAAAAGAAACGGCAATTTCTTTGAGGTCTCCCTTGAAACTTTCTTCCGGAAGTTTCACGGTGAGGTCTCCGCTTGCGAGTCTTTTAATTGCTTTCAAGAGAGAGTCTTGAATCATAACGAAGGTTTCCCTGATGGAATCAAGGGATTCTTTAAGACCGATTAATGCTGGCGGGAACTTGGATTCGTCAACTTGAACCTTTAAGTTTCCTTCGTTGAGTTCTCCGACGAACCTGCTGATTTCTTTTATCAGTTCTTTCATGCTCGTTGAGAATGTGTTTGCTGCTTCGCTGACTTTCCTTAATTCACCGGGAAACTTTGAAGTGTCTATGGTTTCGTTTATGTCTCCTTCTTCAAGGATTCCGGCAAGGGTTGTTAGGGCTTCCTTTATTTTCATTGATGCACCGTTAATGTTTGCAACAATCGTCCTTAACTCTCCCGGAAGCAGGTTTTCGTCATACTTTTCAAACTTTCCGGCGCTCAAATCCCTTGCAATGCCGTTGATGGTATCAACTACCTTTTTGAAGTTGTCAACGATTGCATTAAGCCCTGCAACGATTTTCTTGTAATCTCCCTGAAAGTCTTTGTCTTCCATTTTTACTTGCAGGTTTCCTTTTGAGAGTTCTGAGGTAACCTTTTCAAGGTCAACCACGAATCTCTTTAGAACGCATACAATTTCCTCAAGATGTTCCTTAAGAGATTCAAGGTCTCCTTTAAAGAGGGACGAATCTACAGATATGTTGAAGTTGCCTTGAGAAATGTTCCTTGTTATTCCGGCAATTTCGTCTATTATTGACTTAAAGGAAGAAACGATGGAAGAAACATACCTTTTAATCTCCGCAAATTCATCTTTTCCGTCCGTCTTTATAGAAACCTCAAAGTTTCCGGCTTCAACGTTGGAGAGAATGCTCTTAATGTCTTCAAGAGAAGTGGCAATTCTTTTCCTCAAAATCAACAGCCAGAAAAGGGCGAACGACAGGGAAACGATGTTAAAAATCATCAAAGCCATGTTAAGTCTTGCATCTTTGAACAGCGCTGTTTCGTGTAGTTTAAACGCTTTTAAGTAGCCAACTTGAAAGTCTTTTAGGACTTTGAGGTAATCCGTGTATATCTTGAAAACTTCAAGGGGTTTGTAAGAAGAAGCAAGGGTTTGGAAGTTTCCGGAGAGTATTAAAGACTTAACCTTCTTAACAGCCCTGTATTGAGGAGTTGCCTTTACCCTTTCAAACTTTGAGGAAACATCCTTGAAAAGAGAGGTTTGCAGAGTTTTCTCCGCAATGGTTTCCTCTCCGTTAAGGGCGGTAAACCAAATCAAGAGATTCGGAGGAGGTTGAGAACCGGGGTTTTGCTGGCAATAAGCGGTTATACTTGATGCCAAAGCCCTTTCAATTCCGAACCTGTCCTTGTAAAAGAGCAAGGAAATAATGGCTATGATGGATTCTTTCGTTCTCGTTCCCGAGAATTCTTCAACTGCCGGTTTTTCAATTAGTTCCTCTATCGCGTATTCAATTATTGAAGTGTAGGTTTTGAGGTTCTTTATCGTGTCGTATTTTTCGTCCCCTTCAACTTTCTTTCTGGCGTCCGTTATCTTCTTCTTAATAATTCCGGAGGCTTTTGGAGCAAGGTGGGAAAGAACCTTCAAGTCCCTGTCAACAAGTTTCCTCTGAGACAGCAACTTCCGATAAACTTCAGCTTCCTTGTTTCTTCCTTTTGTTATGAATACTGCGGAAAGTCCCCTCTCAACCGCAAGGTCGTGGGTAAGGTTTGCAACCGCTTCAATAACCGGGATAAACTCTTGCGCTTTATGAGAGGGTTTGTAGTCCTTCCTGTAAGTGTCCCTTTCCTGTTTGATGATTACGAGCAAAGATATCAGGACAGGAATGAAGACCACAATGATTAA
>CAZZKT010000001.1:0-31131 GCA_964654625.1 uncultured bacterium | reverse complement strand
AAACGGGAGTTAGAATTAAAAACGAAAAAAATTGGTGAACCATCGGTTTTAAATGCTTGAAAAAGAAAAGGTTGCAGTAATAGCGGTTAAAAGGAAAAGGGAAGAAATAGACCTTGAAGAACTCAAGGCTCTTGTTGAGGCTCTCGGAGGAGAAGTAGTTCAGGAGATAGTTCAGAAAAGAACCTCTTTTTCTCCTTCAACATACATCGGTAAAGGAAAGTTAAAAGAAATAGACCCCGAAAAGGTTTCCGTCATCGTTGCGTATCACAAACTTTCCTACTCTCAAAAGAGAAACATTGAAGAAATAACCGGCATTCCGGTAAGGGACAGAACGGAAGTCATCCTTGAAATATTTGCAAGAAGGGCGAGAACAAGGGAAGCAAAACTCCAGGTTGAACTTGCCAAGTCTTACTATCAACTCTCTCAAATCAGGGGAATGGGTAAACACCTGTCAAGGCTCGGAGGAGGAGTGGGAACGAGGGGACCCGGAGAAACCCAAACGGAGATTGAAGCAAGGGCGTTGAGAAGAAAAATACACAAATTGAAAGAAGAATTGGAAGATGTTTTAAGACACCACGACCTTTTGAGGGAAAGCAGGAAAAAGAAGGGTCTTAAAACCGTTTCGGTGGTCGGATATACGAACGTGGGAAAATCCACCCTCGTAAGGGCTTTAACGGGAAAGGATGTGTTCGTAAAAGACATGTTGTTTGCCACTCTTGATGTGAGAACGGGAGCGATTAACATAAACGGAGAGCAGGTTCTGATTTCCGACACCGTTGGTTTCATAAAGAACTTACCGCCGGAACTTGTGGCTTCTTTTAAGGCAACGCTATCCGAGGTTAAGTATGCGGACGCTCTAATCATAGTGTTTGATGTTTCTTCCCCGAAATTTGCGGAAGAACTTAAATCCGTGGAAAAAGTTCTCAAAGAACTTTCATCGTGGAACAAACCGAAGATTTTTGTGGCTAACAAGATAGACCTTCTCGTTGACTCTCCGGAAAAGGTTGAAGACCTTAGGGAGATTACCGCCGGAAAGGTCGGAGAACCCCTTGTTTTTGTTTCCGCGGTAAAAGGGTGGGGACTTGATAAACTGAAAGAGTTGATAAAGTTAACCGTTAAGTTCGGGGGAAGTTATGCTGAACAGAAAGCCGGCGATTCTTGCTCTTGAGGACGGAACATACTTTGAAGGGTTGAGTTTCGGTGCCGAAGGAGAAACGAGCGGAGAAGTTGTTTTCACGACCTCAATGACCGGATATCAGGAAATAATCACGGACCCTTCGTATAAAGGGCAAATCGTGGTTATGACCTATCCATTGATTGGAAATGTCGGAGTGAACAGGGAAGACGTTGAATCCGACGGACCGAAAGCGGAAGGATTCGTGGTTAAGGAAATCTGCGGATATCCTTCCAACTGGCGTTCGGAAAAGACCTTTGAGGATTACTTAAAAGAATACGGAATCGTCGGCATTTGCGAGATAGACACGAGGGAACTGACCAAAAGGTTGAGAACCGCCGGAACTATGAGGGGAGTAATTTCAACCGTTGACCTTGACGTTGACAGTTTAATTTCAAAGGCACGGTCAATTCCGAAAATGGAAGGATTGAACCTTGTGGACGAAGTAACGTGCAGTTCTCCATACGAGTGGGAAGAAGGCACGTGGGAAAACGGCAGTTATAAGAAAAAGAAAAACTTCAGGTATTCGGTGGTTGTTCTTGACTTCGGAGTCAGATACAACATCTTGAGGAATTTCGTTGACCTTGAAATAAA
Source organism: uncultured bacterium (assembly GCA_964654625.1). Classification (GTDB taxonomy): domain Bacteria; phylum Aquificota; class Aquificia; order Desulfurobacteriales; family Desulfurobacteriaceae; genus CAZZKT01. Next base: position 29,363 of record CAZZKT010000001.1, on the reverse strand, counting down.
ACCCATCGTCGTTCCCGCAAAAACTCCCCCCGAGGAAATAATGAAGATGAATCCGGACGGCATTTTTCTTTCCTGCGGACCCGGTGACCCTTCCGCTGTTACCTATGCGATAGAGACGATACGCTACCTTACCGCATCTTATAAAAAGCCGATTTTCGGAATTTGCCTCGGTCATCAACTCTTTGCCCTCGCAATGGGAGGAACGACCTACAAGTTAAAGTTCGGACACAGGGGAGCCAACCAGCCCGTTAAGAACAAAAAAACGGGAAAGGTGGAAATAACCGCTCAAAATCACGGATTTGCGGTGGACCCTTCAACACTGCCGGACGAACTTGAAATTACCCATTACTCCTTGAACGACGGAACGATAGAAGGCTTAAAACATAAAACCAAACCGATTTTTACCGTTCAGTATCATCCCGAGAGTTCTCCGGGCCCTCACGATTCCAGATACCTTTTCAGGGAGTTTGCAAAACTGATTGGAGACTACAGAGGAAAGTAAAAAGTGATTTACGACGTTATCGTTTCGGGTCTCGGTCCTGCGGGAAGCACCTTTTTAAAACTTGCGGAAGAAAAGGGGCTGAAGGTTTTAGGCATAGAAAAGGAAAAGCCCGGAAGAGAAAAGCCGTGCGCCGGGGGCTTAACTTCCAAGAGTTATCACTTGTTAAACTCCGTTTTTAAAAACATTGACAAAGTCGTTGTTTCCAAAACGACGAAGTTAATCATAAGGAACAAGGGTAGGGAAATTCCGGTATCTTCTGACTCTCCGATTATTTACCAAACGGAAAGGAAAGAACTTGACAGATTCTTGATGGAATCGGTCTCTTCCGTTCACTTTGAAGAAAGGGTGGAAAGGGTTGAAGAAGATGAAAAGTTTGTCAGAGTTTTAACCTCAAAGGATGAATACAGATGCAGGATTTTTGTCTGCTGTGAAGGGGTGGCAAGCAAAACCGCAACCCTTTTCGGAATTACGAAAAAACTCGGAGCAACCGTAGAAGGGAAAGTTCCTGGAAGTTTTGAAGAAGCAATTATTGATTTCAGTTCATTTCGGTGGGGTTATTTCTGGCTGTTTCCGAAAGAAGGAACCGCAAACGTCGGAGCCGGGGAACTGAAAAATAAAAGAAAACTTTTGGAAACATTTGAAAAAGTTTGCAATTTTCACGGCTTGAAACCCGTTTCTTTGAAAACCTTTCCCATTCCTTGCGGAAGTTCAAAACCGAGGGTTTTAAAGGGAAAAGTTCTGTTTCTCGGAGATTCTGCGGGTCTTGTTGACCCTTTAACGGGAGAAGGGATTTACTACGCAGTAAAAAGTTCGTGTCTTGCGGTATGTAGCGTTTTATCTTACTTTGGAGGAAACGAAAAGTCTTTGTTCAGGTTTCAGGAAGAAGTCAAAAAAACTTTCGGAAAAGAATTTTTCTGGGCAAAGGTTGTCGGCGAACTCTTTTTTAGAACTAAAGACGCAATTTTTAACCTTATCGGGGAAGAAAAAATCGTTTCGGAAACGCTTTTAAAGGTGCTTTCCGGGAGCATAACTTATAGAGAAAGTTTCTTCAAATTTATTAAATTTTTACCTCCTGTGTGCAGGAGGTTCGTGAATGCTTCACGTAACCGTTAAAAAGGGAAAAGAAAGAAAAATAAAGGCTTTTCATCCGTGGATTTTGAAAACTGAAATCCTTTCCTTTTCAAGAACTCCGAAGAAGGGAGAACTATGCCTCGTAAGAGACAGCAAGGGAAACTTTTTGGCAAAAGGATACATCAATCCGGACAGTTATATAGCGGTCAGGCTACTTTCTTACAAGAAAGACGAAGAAATTGACGAAGAGTTCTTTAAAAGAAGAATCCGAAAAGCATTTGAATACAGAAAACAGGTAGTTCCGGAAAATACCAACGCTTTTCGGATTGTTCACTCGGAAGCGGACTACCTTCCGGGATTAATCGTTGACAAGTATGACAGATACCTCGTGGTTCAGTTTACCACTTACGGAATGGAAAACCTGAAGGAATTGATAGTGAAGGCTCTTGTTGAAGTTCTTTCTCCGGAAGGAATTTACGAGAAGTCAACCGTTCCTTCAAGACAACTTGAGGGGCTTGAACTAAAGGAAGAACTGCTTTACGGTAGTGTTCCGGAGAAAGTTTTGATAAAGGAAAACGGCATTACCTTTGCCGTGAAAATCGTTAAAGGACAAAAGACGGGCTACTTTCTTGACCAGAGGGAAAACAAGTTGTTGTTCGCTACGGAATTTGTCAAGGAAGGGGACAGGGTTCTTGATGCATTTTGTCATGCAGGAGGGTTCGGAATTCATTCTGCGGTAATCGGAAAGGCGGGAGAAGTCGTTGCGGTTGACAGTTCAAGTTCTGCCCTTGAACTTGCAAGGGAAAATGCCAAACTCAACGGAGTTGAAGACAAGTTCAAGTTCGTTAAGGGAGATGCTTTTGACGTTTTGAGGGAATTCCAAAAAAACGGAGAAAAATTTGATGCGGTCGTAATAGACCCTCCCGCTTTTGCAAAGAGCAAGAAGGTGGTTGAACAGGCAAAGAGGGGATACAAGGAGTTGTTTTTAAGGGGTCTGAAAATGCTGAATCCGGGCGGGAGAATCGTGGTGTGTTCGTGTTCTCATCACATAACTCCCGCAATTCTTGAGGAGATTCTTCTTGATTCTGCAAGGGACGCAAGAACTCCGTTGAGAATCCTTTACACGACCTATCAGTCAAAGGACCACCCGTTCGTTCTTCAGATACCGGAATCAAGATACCTGAAATGCATATTTGCACAAAAAATTGACTGGGGGTAAGAAAGTGAAAGTAAGGAAAGCGGTTATTCCGGTGGCGGGGCTCGGAACAAGGTTTTTGCCCGCTACGAAAGCCCAGCCGAAAGAAATGCTTCCGATAGTGGACAAGCCGGTGATTCAATACATCGTTGAAGAAGCGGTTAAAGCGGGAATTACGCAAATAGTGTTCGTAACCGGAAAGCACAAAAGGGCTATTGAAGACCACTTTGACAGAAACCTTGAACTTGAAAGGTTTTTAAGAGAAAAGGGTAAAATTGAACCCCTTGAAGAAATAAAGAGAATCAGCGAAATGGTTCAGGTGATTTACGTAAGACAGAAAGAGCCCCTCGGACTCGGACACGCAATCCTTACAGCCGAACCTGCGGTCGGCGACGAACCGTTTGCGGTTCTTCTCGGAGATGACATTATCGTCTCGGAGAAGCCTGCCATAAAGCAGCTCATTGAAGTTTTTGAAAGGTATAACTGTTCGGTAATCGGAGTTGAAGAGGTTGATAGGAAAGAAGTCAGAAAATACGGAATAGTCGGCGGAAAACAGGTGGAAGACGGAGTTTTAAAAGTTGAAACCCTGATTGAAAAACCGAATCCGGAGGAAGCACCGTCCAATCTTGCAATATCCGGCAGATACATACTGACTCCCGGTATCTTCTCTGCCCTGAAAAAGACAAAACCCGGAAAAGGAGGAGAAATCCAACTTACGGATGCCCTTCAGATGTTAAGCCAGAAAGAGGTCATCTACGCAAAGGTAATAAACGGCAAGAGGTTTGACACCGGAAACAAACTGGGCTTTTTAAAGGCTACCGTTGAGTTTGCATTGAGGGACGAGCAGATAAAGGATGATTTTCTTGAATTTTTAAGAGGTGTCGTTGGGGAGAAAAATTGTTAGAATTTCAGTGAACCAAAAATCGTGGAGGAATCATGGTTGACATTGAACTGTTGCACAAAGTCGTTTACGTGCTGTTGTTTTTGGTATTTTTTGCTTCCACCTTCGTTTTCGTTGAGAGAATTTTGTTCTTTACGTTTTCCGCACCTTACGAAAAGAAGGAATTTAAGATGAAACTGGAAGAAGGGGAAGACAAAGACTACCTTTTTGCCTCTTACATTTCAAAACTTTCTCGGGGGAAAGGTTTTTTAATGTTTTCCATAACTTCCGCACCTCTTCTGGGACTTCTCGGAACGGTGTTCGGAATAATGGAATCGTTCCAAACGATGGCGGAAAGGGGTATTTCCGACATTGCAATGGTAAGCAAGGGGGTAGCCTTTGCTTTAAGAGCCACAGCCCTCGGAATCGTTGTTGCCCTCTTTTCCCTTGCTTACTATTATGTTTTGAATGCCCTCGTTAAAAAGCATTCCATCTTGAAATGAAAGTTCCTTCGGAACTTTCCGGAAAGAGGCTTGATGTTGCTTTAAGTGAAATTGCTAAAATTTCCCGCTCAAAGGCAAAAGAGATAATTGAAAAAGGACTCGTAAAAGTCAACGGACAAACCGTTTTAAAACCTTCCGCAAAAGTCAAAGAAGGACAAGAACTGTCTTACACGATTCCGGAACCGGAACCCGTTCGGGCAGTTCCGGAAGACATACCGATTGAGATAGTGTATGAGGATGAACATGTAATCGTCGTTAATAAACCTCCCGGAATGGTGGTTCATCCCTCTGCAGGACACTGGCGGGGAACGCTCGTTAACGCAATTCTCCATCACTGTTCCCTTGAGTCAAAAGACCCGATAAGACCGGGCATAGTCCACAGGCTTGATAAGGACACCGCAGGATTGATGGTCGTAGCAAAGACGGAAATTGCAAGGGAATTTTTAATCTCCCAGTTTAAGTCCAGGAAGATAGAAAGAATTTACAGAGCGCTGATTATGGGCATTCCCAAAAAACTCAAAGGTAGAATAGAAGTTCCGATTGGCAGGGACAGGTTTGACAGAAAGAAGTTTTCTCCGAACACCACATCTCCGAAACAAGCCATAACCAACTACTGGGTGGTAAAAACCTTTAAAAAGTTCAACATAAGTGAAGTCTATTGCAAACTTGAAACGGGGAGAACCCATCAGATAAGGGTTCACATGTCTTACCTCGGACATCCCGTTCTCGGAGACAAGACATACGGCTTTAAAATTTCCCGCATAGAGGACAAAACTTTAAGGGAATTAGTTGAAAACTTGGGAATGAACGCCCTCTGTGCGTTTCGTTTGAAGTTTCTTCACCCCGTAGAAAAAAAAGAACTGATGTTTGAAGTCAGTCCTCCGGAAGGGTATTTAAGGGTTTTAAGATACCTTGAAGAGTTGAGTTAACCTACTCGCCGATAATTTTTATCACTACCCGCTTTGGCCTTTGACCGTCAAATTCTGCGTAGAATATTTCTTGCCAGGGACCGAGGTCTAACCGATAGTTCGTTATCGGAAGAACAACTTGCAAGTGAACGAGCAAATTCTTAAGATGAGCGTCTCCGTTGTCTTCTCCGGTTCGGTGATGCTTGTAATCTTTCCTAAAAGGTGCCAATTTTTCAAGCCATTCCCATATGTCTTCATGAAGTCCTTCTTCGTCATCCTGAATGATGACGCCTGCAGTTAAGTGCATGGCAGAAACAAGACACAATCCTTCTTTAACTCCAGATTCTTTAACGGCTCTTTTGACTTCTTCTGTAATCTTTACAAGTTGTCTCCTTGAAGGTGTGTTGAAGGTTAGGTATTTTGTGTATGCCTTCATCGTAACCTCCAGATTGAAGTTTTTTAAAGTCTGGTTTTTGGTTTAGGAAAATTATAAACTACACTTTTAACAAAGATTTTTCTCGCGGGGAGAAAAGGTTGGTTGTTGTCAAACTCAAGGACTTTGAAGAGATAGTAGCATTCGTCAAAACGAACCGTTTGGCAATACTGGGATGCGAACTGGGAGCAGGAAGGTGTTTAAACGGGGGACTAAAAAAGGCAAAGGCTCTCAAGGAAAAGTTTGAAAATCTCGGGTTCACGGTCATTACCGTAAAAACCGTCGGAGGAGCGTGCGTTCTTGAGCATACAGAAAAAATGCTTGGAAAACTTTCGCTTGGTAAAGACACCACCGTTGTTTCCCTTTCTTGCGGGGCGGGAACTCAGGTGATAGCGGAATACCTTGGTCTTCCTACGGTCTCCGCAACGGATACTCTGTTCATAGGTGCGGAAAAGAAAGGACTCTTTGAGAGATATTGTGATGCTTGCGGAGATTGCATTATCTCACAGACCGGTGCTATTTGTCCGGTTTCAAGGTGTCCGAAGTCTTTACGTTCTGCTCCCTGCGGGGGAGCGGTGAACGGAAAGTGTGAAGTGAACGGCAAGCCGTGCGTTTGGTTTGAAATAGAAAGACGGGTAAAAGTTGTTCCGAGAGTGATAATTCCGAACTACAAAAAAGTCTTTGAAGCAGAACCTGCGGAGGATGAATGAACTTTGCGGAAAAACTCTCAAAAGGAAAGTTCCTGATAACGGCAGAAATTGCTCCACCGAGGGGAACGGATTTTAAGGACATTTTGGAGAGCATAAAGCCATTAAAAGGAAAGGTTGACGCTTTTAACGTTACCGACTGTCAACGTTCAAACGTCAGAATGTCTGCTGTGGCAATGAGCAAAATTTTACTTGAAAACGGATTTGAACCCATTTTCCAGATAACGTGCAGGGACAGAAACAGAATTGCTCTTCAGTCAGAACTGCTTGGTGCATGGGCTTTGGGAATAAAAGTGGTTTGCGTAATGACGGGAGATTTTACGACTCTCGGAGACCATCCGGAGTCAAAACCCGTGTTTGACGTTGATTCCCTTGGGCTTCTTGAAATAGTGAAAAAACTGAACTCCGGAACGCTTTTAAACGGAAGGGAACTGAAAGGAAAGCCCTCGTTCACCGTCGGGGCTGTGTTTAATCCTTACGCCGGCCCGAAAAGACTCCAAGTGGAAAAACTCAAACTCAAAGTTGAACTCGGAGCAAGGTTTATTCAAACGCAACCCATATACGATGCCAAGTTGGCAAGGGAAACCCACGAACTCATATCCTCTTTCGGTGCGATTCCCATTCTGGGAATACTGCCTTTGAGAAGTCCAAAGATGGCAAGGTTTATGGAAAAGTTAAATCCGGGTAGCGTTCCAAAGGAATTGGTTGAACGACTTGAAAAGTCCCAAAATCCTGTGGAATACGGTTGGAAAAAAGCACTGGAACTTTCGGAAGAAATAGCGGAATTCGGAAGAGGAATTCACTTTATGCTCGTTGGCAAGATAAAAGAACTTGCCCAATTTGCAGTTTACCTTAAAAGGAGGAATCATGAAGTTAGAGAAAATTCCCGTTCACGTTGGAATAATAATGGACGGTAACGGTAGGTGGGCGAAAAAAAGAGGACTCCCGAGGATTGAAGGACACAAAAAAGGAGCAGAAGTTGCAGAAAAAATAATTTCGTTTGCAAAAGAATTGGGCATAAAATACATAACCCTTTATGCATTTTCCACCGAAAACTGGAAAAGACCGAAAGAAGAAGTAAATTTTTTGTTTACTTTAATGTATCAGTATATTCTGACGAAACTTCCGAAATTCATTGAGAACGACACGAGGTTCAAAGTCATCGGAAGAATAGATGAACTTCCCGACTTTCTTAAGGAAGGCTTCAGGGACATAGAAAGGAAAACCGCTCATTGCTCTTCCATGACCGCAGTTTTTGCAGTCAACTACGGAGGAAGGCAGGAAATAGTTGATGCGGTTAAAAAGATTGTGGAAAAAGGAGAACCCGTAACGGAAGAGACAATAGCAAAAAACCTTTACTTTCCGGAACTTCCGGACGTTGACCTCATAATAAGAACGAGCGGTGAAATGAGAATTTCAAACTTTTTACTATGGCGGGCATCATACGCAGAACTCTGGTTTACGAAAACCCTCTGGCCGGACTTCACAGAAGAAGAGTTTTTAGAAGCCATTAAAGACTACTCAAAGAGGGAAAGAAGATTTGGCGGTGTTTAAAAGGATTTTCGGTTCCTTCATCGTAATAATTTACGCGGGTTTGCTCCTTTTTTCTCCAAAGCATGTTTACGATGCCCTCGTTTACTTACTCGGCTTTCTGTGCGTCAGGGAAATTTTTGAAGATTCTGAAGAAAAAATCATGGCGGAATTTTCCTATTCAATCATTTTTATTTCGTGCTTTTTCTTTAAAGAGCCTATCAAGTTGATTTTTCCTATGAGCGTGGTTTTGGTGTTTTTCATAAAGTTCTTGGTAAGAAAAAATGTTTTTAGCGTGTTTGCAGAACTGTTAATGTTTTCAATCGTATCTGCCGGAATCTGTTCCTTACTTCTGATTCCCAAAAAACTTTTGGTTTTACTCATAGCAACGGTTTGGACCGTTGACACCACAGCATATACGGTCGGAACCCTGATAGGAAAAAGAAAACTCTTTCCGGAAGCAAGTCCGAACAAAACCGTGGAAGGAAGTTTGGCAGGGACTGTTTTGGGAAGTATTGTTTGCGTTTTTGCCGGAAAGTGTCTCGGTATTAACGTTTCCTTTCCTACCGCTCTTTCGTTCAGCATAATTTCGCAAGTGGGAGACCTCATTGAAAGTCTTTTTAAGAGGGTTAAAAATTTAAAGGACACAGGCTCTTTAATTCCGGGACACGGCGGTGTTCTTGACAGAATTGACAGTTTACTGCTTCTTGCTCCCTTTGTTTTGTTCGCTTTCGGAGGATAAAAATGGAAAGGATATTACCCGGACATGGAAGCGGTGGTAAGTTAACCCAAGAACTTATCAAAGACCTGTTTTTAAAGCACTTTGATTTTGAGGAACTAAAAAAACTCCAAGATGCTTCCTATGTCTTTGTTGACGGTTTAAAACTTGCGATAACGACGGACTCTTACGTTGTAAAGCCCGTTTTCTTCCCCGGAGGAAACATCGGCAAACTGAGCGTCTGCGGAACGATAAACGACCTTGCGGTGAGCGGTGCCAAACCTCTTTTCATTTCTGCGGGTTTCATTCTTGAGGAAGGTTTTTCAACGAGTGACCTTGAAAGAATCGTTGAGTCAATGGCCAACACCGCAAAAGAGGCGGGAGTTAGAATCGTTGCCGGAGACACTAAGGTTGTAGAAAAGGGAAGGGGTGACGGAATTTACATCAATACAACGGGAATCGGCATTGTTTTGAGGGAACTTTCTCCGAATTTCGCAAGAGAAGGGGACGTTGTAATCGTTTCCGGATTTGTGGGGGACCACGGAATATCCGTTTACCTTGCAAGAGAAGAATTTGAAATGGAACTGAATGTTGAAAGCGACTGTGCCTTTCTTTCGGGCATGATTGAAAAAATCCTGCCCTTTGAAGGTCTCAGGTGGATGAGGGACCCGACAAGAGGAGGACTTGCAGGAGTTCTGTGCGAATTTTCGGAAGTTTCAGGACTCGGTGTTGAGGTTTATGAAGAAAAAGTTCCCGTAAGAGAAGAGGTCAAGTTTGTCTGCGAAATGCTCGGTTTTGACCCCTTATACCTTGCAAACGAGGGAAAAGTCGTAGTAATTGCAAGTGAAAAAGATGCGGACAAGATTCTTGAAGTTCTGAGGGAGTTTCCAGAGGGCAAAGACGCGGAAGTCATAGGAAGAATAACCTCTGACTTTAAAGGAGTTCAACTCGTAACGAAAATAGGCGGAAGAAGAAGGCTTGAACCCCTTGAAGAAGACCCCCTGCCGAGGATTTGCTGATGGAATACTTACCGCTTGTTGTTTCCGCTTACCTCTTAATACTCTTTGTTATCGTTTTTGACAGAAGGTTCGGAGTCGGTTTTTGGAAAGAACTGGCAAGAACTTCCGTTTTTTCCATTCTTCAACTCCTTCTTGCGGGAGGAGTAATTTTAATTCTGGTTAAGTTAAAGAAACTTGAACTGTGCGTTGCATCCGTTCTGCTGTTTTACCTTAACGCAACAGCCATTTCCATGAGGCGCTTTACCTTTGCCGGCTACCCGAAAAAAGCGGGTTATGTCATAACGTTTCTGGCAATTTCTATCATTTCGTCCTTTACCCTTTTGGTTCTTTACGTTAGCGGGGTTTTGAGTTTAAAAGCGAACAGTTTAATTCCTCTTGCCGGAATTATTACCGCTGCCGGAATGAGGAGTCTTTCTCTCGGATACAAAGCCTTCCATTCAAAACTCAAAGACCTTGAAGACGTAATTACTTCAATGTTTGCTCTCGGTGCTTCGGACTTCGGGGTTGTCAAATACTTGTTCGTTGAAGTTCTTGAGGAAATCACGATTCCGGTAAGGGACATGCTTCGTTCGGTCGGAATCGTTCACATTCCGGGTGTCATGGTCGGACTTTTGCTCTCCGGAATAATGCCCATTAAAGCAGCATTTGTTCAGTTTTTAATTCTTTCTGCAATGTTATTTCAGTTTACCTTCGTGCCGGCCTTTTCTATTTTTCTCCTTGTCAGCAAATACGGAATAAAACTCCAAAGAGGTTAGCGTTGCCCTTACTGATTGACGGAATTTACTCCGGAAGTAAACTGTGGAGAAAGCTAAGAGAACTGAAAATAAAAAAACAAACGGTTAAAAGCGTTTACCACGCCAACGGAAAAACCCTCGTTTTTCTAAAAGACGAAAGAATCTGCGAAAAGTTTCCGGAATTGATACCAGAAGAAAAAGAAGTTAAGGAGATTGTGGAAGTTCACAAGTATGTGGAAAGGTTTTTGAAACTCATTGAACTTGAAAGAGAAGCGGAAATTTCCGCACAGTTAGAGGAAATCAAACGCCTTTCCGGCAGGGAAAGAGAACTCGTCGGCAGAGCGGTTCTTGACCTAAAAGGAGTAAAAGCGGGAGAACGCTTCGGCTTTTACATGGTAAGATTTTTGAGGGACAAGGAAATAAAAACGGAAATATCTCCCGGAGACGTCGTTCTCGTCAGTAAAGGAAACCCGTTAACGAGTGATTTGCTGGCAACGGTTTCAAAGGTCGGAGAGAGGGCAATAACGGTTGCCTTTGATAATCCTCCGCCGTCTTGGGTTTTCAAAAGGGGAGTCAGGTTAGACCTTTACGTAAACGACACAACTTTCAAGAGGATGGAGGAAAACCTTTCTCTGTTCAGACATCCGCCGGAGGACAAAAGAACGCTCAGGAACATCATCGTGGGCATTGAAAGGGCAGAAACAGAACTTGAAGAAGTTAAGTTTGTTCCCTTTAACGAAAGGTTAAACGATAGTCAGAAAAGGGCAATTTCTTTAGCGCTTTCTTCAAAAAACTTCTACCTGATTCACGGGCCTCCGGGAACCGGAAAAACGGTAACCTTGACGGAACTCATCCTTCAGTTTGTCAAGATGGGCCTTAAGGTGTTGGCTACCGCGGATTCAAACGTGGCCGTTGACAACCTTCTTGCCAACCTTTCAAAGTATGGAATAAAGGTCGTAAGAATCGGCCATCCCGCAAGGATTCTTGACGAACTTGAAGGTTTTTCTATCTTCGCGCAACTTGAAAAACTTCCGGAATATCAAGAGATAAGAACGGGATGGGAAGAAGTCAGAGAACTCATAAAGAAAAGGGATTCTTTCACGAAACCCGTTCCCCAATTAAGAAGGGGATTGAGCGATGCGGAAATCGTTCTCCTCGGAAGAAAACGAAAAGGTAAAAGGGGAGTTAACGGAAAGACAATGGAATCAATGGCTAACTGGCTTATCGTAAACCACGAAATAGGACTGAAAGTAAAAAGGTTAAAGTCTTTGGAAGAAAAACTTCTCGCAGGGATTTTAAAGTCCGCTCAAGTCGTTGTTTCTACAAACTCAATGGTCGGCTCTGAACTAATGTTACCCCTTGAATTTGACGTTGCGGTAATAGACGAAGGAAGTCAACAGGTAGAACCTTCAACCCTTATCCCGATAATGAAGGCAAAGAGATTCTTCATAGCGGGAGACCACAAACAACTGCCTCCTACCGTTGCAAGTCTTGAAGCAAAAGAACTTGAGAAAACACTTTTTGAGAGACTCATAAAAGACTATCCGGAGTTATCCTCCATGCTTACGATTCAATACCGAATGAACAGAAAAATAATGGAATTTCCCAATCGGGAATTTTACCAAGGAAAACTCGTTCCCGCTCCGGAGGTTGAAAACTGGACCTTAAAAACCTTGGGTGTTTCAAATCCTAAAAAGTTCAAAGAACTCCTTGACCCGGAAGTCCCGATAGGCTTTCTTGATACATCCGGCATCAATGCTGTTGAGTTCCAACCGTCCGGTTCAACCTCTTACGAAAACTACGAAGAGGCAAAAATTGTAGTAGAAATCGTAAAAGAACTGCTCAATATGGGTTTGAAGGAAAAAGACGTGGGAGTCATTACGCCTTATGCCCTTCAAGTTAAAACGCTGAAAGAACTACTTGAAGGGGAAGGAATTTCCGTTGAAGTAAATTCCGTTGACGGTTTCCAGGGAAGGGAAAAAGAAGCAATTGTCATTTCCTTTGTTCGTTCAAACGACAAGAAGGACATAGGATTCTTGAAGGATTACCGAAGGTTAAACGTTGCAATAACGAGGGCAAAGAAAAAGTTAATTTGCGTCGGAAACGTTAAAACCCTTGAAGTTGACCCCGTTTACCGCAGGTTCATAGAATACTTGAAGGAGAACGGAAAGATTTTAAATTTATAGTCAAAACCTGAAAAGGAGGTTTCAATGGGAAACACCATTAAGACTACGATTTTGCTCGGGCTTTTGACTGGAATTCTGCTTGCCTTTGGAAAACTCCTTGGCGGAAACGTCGGACTTGTAATTGCTCTCATAATGGCAGGAATAATGAACTTCGGAAGTTGGTATTTTTCCGATAAGATAGTTCTTTCAATGTATGGAGTCAGACTGGTTTCTGAAGAGGAAGCCCCTCAACTGCACAGGATTGTTGAAAAACTTGCGAAGAACGCCGGAATTCCAAAGCCAAAGGTCGGAATAGCCCCGCTGAACATACCGAACGCTTTTGCAACCGGAAGAAATCCGGAAAACGGTGTCGTGGTGGTTACCCCGACAATCCTTGAAATTCTTGACGAAGATGAACTGGAAGGTGTTCTTGCCCACGAAATAGCCCACATAAAGAACAGGGACACTTTGATTCAGGCAGTTTCCGCAACCATTGCAGGAGCGATAACGTCTCTTGCAAACATGGCTCAATGGTTTTTAATCTTCGGAGGAAGAAGCGACGAAGACAACGGATGGGCTGAAACGGTAGGTCTTATTCTTATGGTGATTTTTGCTCCCATTGCAGCGCTTTTAATTCAAATGGCTATTTCAAGGTCAAGGGAATACAAAGCGGACGAAACGGGAGGAATAATATCCGGAAAACCGGAAGCCCTTGCAAGTGCATTAAAGAAACTTGAAAGTTACGCAACGAGAATCCCAAGTAGCGAAGTTAACCCTGCAACCAGCCATCTCTTTATAGTCAACCCGCTGAAAGGAGAAACCCTTGCTTACCTGTTTTCAACCCACCCGCCTACGGAAGCAAGGGTAAGGAAACTTCTTGAACTTGCAAGAAAACTCTCTGAAAAGTTAAAAAGGAGTCTTTGGAACTGGTAAGGAAAAAGCGAGTCGTATTAGGAATTACGGGGAGCATTTCCGCTTACAAAGTTCCGGAACTTTTGAGAAAACTCAAAAAACTTGGTTTTGAAGTTTTTTGCGCCTTAACGGAAGAAGCAAAAAATTTCGTTTCGGAACTCGTTCTTGAAGTTTTGTCCGGAAACGAGGTCTTCACTCAAGAAAAAAAACTGCTAAACCGCAAGATTTCTCACACACATCTTTCAGAATGGGGAGAAATATTTCTAATAGCCCCGGCGTCCGCAAACACGATAGCAAAAATTTCTTCCGGCATTGCGGACAATCCGGTAACCGAACTTGCCCTTTGTTTCGGAAAGGGAATAATTTGTCCTGCAATGAACCACAAAATGCTTGAAAATCCGATAACTTGCGAAAACCTGGAAAAACTGAAAAAACTCGGATGGGAGATTGTTGAGCCGGAAGAAGGAGAACTTGCCTGCGGAAGGGGTAAGGGAAGACTCGCAAATCTTGAAAACATAGCGGATGTTGTTTATTACTGGTCATTTCCGAAACCTTTGTTGAACAAAAAAGTAGTAATATCCGCCGGAGCAACCCGGGAATACATAGACTCTGTAAGGTTCATTTCTAATCCGTCAACGGGGAAAATGGGACACGAACTCGCGAGGGTATTTAAAGCCCTTGGAGCAGAGACAGTTTTAATAACCTCAAGCCAGACAGAAAGAGTTCCTTACGGAGTAAAAGAAGTAAGGTTTGAAACCTTTGAAGAATTAAAGTCTGCGGTTCTTTCCGAAGTTGAAAATGCAGACATTTTTGTATCCGCAAGTGCAGTTGGAGATTTTAAACCTGCTAAAAAGACAAAAGGTAAAATAAAAAGAAGAAAAGAAATTTCTTTGAAACTCGTTCCTACCGAAGACATTTTGAAACTTGTTTCCGAGAAGTTTAAAAATCTTTTTACGGTCGGATTTTCCCTTGAAGAAGATTGGAAAGAAGTAAAGACTTCCTGCGTGAAAAAGTTGAAAGAGAAAAAGGTCAACATGATTGTCGGAAACGCAATAAAAAGCGGTGCTTTTGGAAGGGGAAAAACAAAAGTTTTGATAACCGACTCTTCGCTAAAAGAAGAAGTGTTTGAAGGAACCAAAGAGGAAGTAGCCTTGAAAATTTGTGAAAGGGTATGTAAGATTTTTTAAACCTTGGAAATAAAATAAGAGAGGTAAAGCGATGAAGGTTCTTGTCATTCTCAACAGAGAACCTTACGACGGAACGGATGTTACCTGGAATGCTTTAAGGCTTGTGAGAAAACTCCACGAGAAGGGAGTAGAAGTGACAGTCTTTTTAATGAACGATGCGGTTGACCTTGCAAGAGAAGGAACTGTCAAGCCCGAAAGTTATGACCAAGATTTGGTTAAAATGCTCAAAGAATTGATAAACCTTGGAATTCCGGTAAAAGCGTGCGGAACTTGTATGGCAAGATGCGGAATTAACGCGGGGAAGCCTTACTTTGAAGGAGTTGAAAAAGCCACGATGGATGACCTTGCTGAATTGGTTATAAAGAACGACCAGGTCTTAACTTTCTAAGCTGAGTTTGAAGGTTGTGAAATGACGCTTATGGAAGTAGTGAACAAGTCCGGGCTTATCGGGTATTTAATACTCGGAATGTCTGTTGTTTCCCTTGCAATTATTCTTGAAAAGGTCTTCACGCTCAGACTCTCAAGGATAATTCCGGAAGATGATTTGAGAATGCTCGTTGACTTTCTTTCGGGCGGAAGTTATTCGGATGCCATAGAGTTGTGCAGGAAGAGAAAGTCCGCAGTGTTAAAGGTTTTTCTTGAAACCGTCAGAACTGTCGGAGAAAGACCGAGAAAGAAAGAATTTTTGGGAGCCTACGAAATTTTTGCAAAGAAACTTTTAATTGAACTTGAAAGGGGAATGTCCTTTTTGGCAACGGTTTCCGCGGTTGCTCCCCTTTTGGGTCTCACGGGAACGGTGGTGGGAATGGTTAAAATTTTCGGTGTTTTAAACGGAACCGTTCTTCTTTCCTCTCCACAGCAACTTTCTGCGGGAATTTCACAAGCCCTTTTGACAACGGTCATGGGTCTGCTCGTTGCGATTCCTTCAATAATAGCCTACAACCTTTTCCAGAGAAAACTTGACAAGATTGCTTCCGAACTTGAATCCGCAGGAATACTGATTGCCGGAGTTCTTGAAAAGTGAGGTCAAAAAAGGAGTGTTTTGTAAGAGATGCGGAGGAACCGGTTGGATTTATCTTGAAAACGGCGTAGAAAGGTGTCCCGAGTGTTTTTCTTCCGTAGCCAGAAAAGAACTGTTAAGATTTTCCGGAATTCCCAAAAGGTTCTTGGAGTGTAAGTTCAGCAATTACTATCCTCAAACTCCGAGACAGTTAAGAGCCAAAACGGAATGTTTAAGATTCTTCTTGAGGTATCCGGTTGTTGACAAAGGACTTCTTCTTTTTGGTCCGCCGGGAACCGGAAAGACGCACCTTGCGGTTGCCATTTTGAAGAACATAATAGTTCACAAAGGACTAAGAGGAACGTTCAAGGAGTTCAGAAGTTTTTTGATAGACTTGAAGGGAATGTTAAGTTATGAGTCAGAAGTTGATGTCTTTAAAACGATTGCCAACGCTGACTTTCTCGTAATTGACGACGTGGGAAGCGAAAGGGAAACCGACTGGGGAAGAGAAAAGTTCGTCAACCTGATAATGCACAGATACAACCAAAAACTGCCGACTGTCATTACGACCGGATTGAGTTTTTATGCAGAAGAAGGAGTCTCTTTTGCCGGAGTTTTCGGAAAGCAAGTTGAATCAAGAATTTACGAAATGTGTAAAATACTATTTGTGGATGGCCCCGACTGGAGAAAAAGAGATGAAACTTGAGGCAATAGGAGTAATAGCAAACCCGACAAAGCCCGAAAGCAAAAAGGGACTGGAAAAGGTCATTAATACCCTTAAACTCTTTGAAACGAAAATCTTTGTTGACGAAGAGACGGGCACTCTCCTTGAAGACGAAAGTCAAGTTGTAATAACCGACAGGCTTTCAATTCCCGAAAAAGTCAATGCAATACTCGTTCTCGGCGGGGACGGGACGTTCCTCACCGTTGCAAGACTCGTTGACAAGAAGGAAGTTCCCATTCTCGGAATAAACCTCGGAAGACTCGGTTTCTTGACGGAAGTTTCCATTGATGAGGTAGAGGAAAGCCTCAAAAGGCTTTTTAACGGCGGATTTAAAATTGAAAGACGATTTGCCCTGAGAGCGAAAGTAATCCGAAAGAACGGACACGTTTCAATATACAGGTGCGTTAACGAGGTGGCGGTCAAAAGGGATACTCTTGCGCGAATCATAGAACTTGAAATCCTTTCGGACAGCGAATTTATGACGGTTTTAAGAGGTGACGGGGTGATAGTTGCTACTCCGACGGGTTCAACCGCATATTCTCTTTCCGCCGGAGGACCGATAATAATTCCCACTTTAAACGCTATGCTACTTACGCCGATATGTCCCCACGCTCTTACGATGAGACCGATAGTTCTTGACGGCAGGATAACTTTAAGAATCGGGCTTAAAACAAAAAGCGAAACGGTTATGGTCATATTTGACGGACAAGAAGGTATTGAACTTCGGGAAGGAGACACCATTGAGATATCCCGCTCCCCTTACGACCTTCTGGTTTTAAGGGACACGAAAAAGTCTTACTACGAAACCTTAAGGGGGAAGTTGAAATGGGGTTGATTGGAGTTGCTCTTGCCTTAACATTTTTTGCGGTCAATCTGCAGACGCCGGAAAGCGCTCAATGTTTCGGAGATTACGTTGTCATATCAAACATCGGAAAGCCGATGCCTTCCGTAAAAGACGGGGACGGCTACCTTTTGGTCCTTTCCAAAAAAGACGGCAAAGTAGTTAAGAAGATAAAGGGTCTTAACGCTCCCAAAGGAATTGCAAAGTTCCGGAACTTCTTGTTTGTTGCGGACATTGACGAAGTCGTTGTCGTTGACTGGAAGAACCTAAAGGTGGTGAAGAGGATAAAAATTCCCGGAGCAAAGTTTTTAAACGATGTTTGTGCCGGAAAGCAAAAGGTCTATGTTTCTGACACCCAAACGAACACGATATACTCCATAGACGGAAAGACGCTAAAAGTAGAAGTCTTTTTGAAGTCCGACAGGCTGTCCGCTCCCAACGGACTGTTTTACAAGGACGGAACCCTCTTTGTTGTCACTTGGGGAAGCGGAGAGGTTTTAAGCATAGGAAAGGATAAAAAAGTCAAGTTAATTGCAAAACTTTCCGGAAGACTTGACGGCATCGTTGTCACGGACGACGGAAAAATCGTGGTTTCGGACTTTGCCGGAGGGAGGATTTTTGTCCTTAAAAACGGAAAAATCGTTAAAGTAATAACGAACTTCTTAACTCCAGCGGACATTGGATACTGCAACGGAGAACTTTTCGTTCCGGAATTTTCGGGAAACGTTGTGAAAAGGATTGTCCTGAAATGAAAAAGGAAATGATTTTGCTCACCGGAGAATCCGGTGCGGGCAAGTCATGTGCTTTGAGACACCTTGAAGACCTCGGTTTTTACTGCATAGACAACGTTCCTTCCAACCTCATCCCGTCCGTGTTAAGACTGATTGAAGACAATCCGGAGATTGAAAAGGCCGTTCTTGCCATTGACATAAGGAATCCGGAGTTCAGAGAGAACGCTCCGAAGATTCTAAAGGAACTCAAGGAGAAGTATCCGGACCTTGAAGTCTGGTTCTTTACAGCCTCTCCCCAGGTTCTTTTGAGAAGGTTCAGCGAAACGAGAAGACCCCATCCCCTTCAAAGATACTACCCGGAAAAGAGCCTTAACGAACTGATAGACGAAGAAAAAGAAAACCTTGAAGCGGTGAAAAACTACGCAACGCTTATTATTGACACCTCTCACTTTAACCCTCACCAGTTGAAACAATACATAAGAGGAATACTGGGAGAAAAGAAACCGAAAGTTAAAGTAACTTTCTTGTCGTTCGGATTTAAGTTCGGTATTCCGCAAGATGCTGACAACGTTTTTGACGTAAGATTTTTGCCCAATCCTCACTTTGTTGAAAATTTGAGAGAAAAAGACGGGACTTCAAAGGAAGTAAAAGAGTTTTTGCTGAAGTTTGAGGAAACGAGAAAATTGCTTGAAACGATAAAAAACTTCGTTAAATTTTCCCTGCCCTTATATGAAAAAGAAGGAAAGGCTTACATAACGTTTGCAATAGGTTGCACGGGAGGTCAGCACAGGTCGGTTGCAATTGCAGAAATTGTTGCGGAAGATTGTCTAAAAAACTTTCCGGATTTTGAAATATTCGTTGAACACAGAGAAAGAAAGTTAAGAAAGAAACTGAACAAGGAAACCGTCACCGACGGGGATTAAAAAGGTTTCAACTTTTGGAAGTTTCTTTGAAAAGTCAAGAAACTTCTTGAGAAGTTTGACCGTTCTTTCGTATCTTTTGTCATAATTTTTTCCACACACATACCCTCTAAAAAGGGCATTATCAAATACGACAACGGACTTTTCTTTGAGAATTGAGTAAATGCTCGGAATTAGCGTAAAATATTCCGCCTTTTGTATGTCAACAAAAACAAAATCAAACCTTAAATTCTCCTTAAAGAACCTGCTTATGCAACTTCTTGCATCTTCTTCAACAATTTTTATGTCCGCTTTGGCTTCTTTAAAGAATTCTTTTGCAACATTCAGACGAACCTTGTTTGAATCAACCGTTATTATTTCTGAACTCGGACTGGCATGATGCATTATTAAAGTGCTGTAGCCTATTCCGGTTCCGAATTCAAGAATTTTCTCGGGCTTTAAAAACTTCACGAAAAGGTAAAGCAGTCTGGCAGAAACGGGCAAAAGTATAGGAACTTTGTTTTCTTGCGCAAACTTTTCTATCTCCTCAAGAAGAGGAGAAAACTTTTTAAACTCAACGCAAAAAGATTCAACCAGCGGGTCAGTTACTTCCCCAAGATTCTTCCACCTTTTGAAGGTTTCTTTCATGACCGACTGGAAGAAGGTCATCAAACCAAGATGCTCCCGGTGTTAACAATCTTTTGAAAATTCTTCCGACCTTTGCGGGGTCTTTGGCTTGGTGGTATCTCAAGAAAATCTCGTTTCCAATCACTCCGAGAATTTCTATTTTCCCGGTTCTGTGGGACATGACATACTTGAACCTCTTTGCGTGTCCGTCAAGGAACTGCTTGGCTTTTGCGATGACCTCATAACCCCGCTTTAAGGGAACTTGAAAGTGGTGCTTCACCCTTTTCACTGGTCTGCACTGGAAAACGTAGTAGGGAATAACTCCCGCGGATGTAATTCTGTTCATTAACTCCCTCAAGATTTCCGGCTTGTCGTTTACTCCTTTCAGCAACACCGCTTGGTTGCTAACAGGAACTCCGCTTTTTAAGAGAGCGTCCACCGCCCTTCTTGCTTCGGGAGTTACTTCCCTCGGATGGTTAAAGTGCGTAACGAGATAAACCCTCCTTTCCGGAGTTGAATACTTTGAAAGGACAGCAAGCAGTTTCTTGTCTCCGTAAATTCTTTCGGGATAAAAGACGGGAATCCTGCTTCCCAGCCTTATGTATCTAAGGTGAGGAACTTTGGAGAGTTCTTTCAAGAAATGTTCTATTACTTCTGTCGGAAGGGTTAGCGGGTCTCCCCCGGAGATAAGAACGTTCGTTATTTCCTTGTGTTCCTTTATGTAAGAAAGGGCTTCGTTAAACAGCCTCACGGTTTCTTTAGTCGGAAGTCCTACCATTCTCTTTCTAAAACAATGCCTGCAATAGCCGGCACACCTATTGGTAACAAGGAGCAGTGCGGTTTCTCTGTATTTGTGTTGAAGACCCGTCAAAACGGTGTTTTCCCTTTCCCCGCTGGTATCGTAAGAACCGGAAGCGTTTAATTCGTAAACCGAAGGGAAGATGATTTTCTTAATCGGGTCGTTGGGATTGTTCCAATCAATGAGTTTGCCGTAGTATTTCGGAATGAACATCGGATGCCTTTCAACAACTTTCAAGAGTTTCTTTTTAACCGCCGGGGGAATACGAACGCCGAATTCTTTTTCTACCTCCTCAATGGAAGAATAACCGGGAATTTTCATTCTTCCCTCCCTCATAAGGTTTTCGCCCTTCTCACGAACTCTTTAACTTTTTCCCAATCTTTTACCCCGGGAGACTTTTCCACTCCACTGCTTACGTCAACAGCGTAAGGTTCAACTTCCCGAATTACGGTAACAACATTTTCGGGGTTAAGACCTCCGGAAACTATAAGCGGGACACCGCTTGCAATTTCTTTAACCTTCAGAATCAAATTTATATCCGCTCTCCTTCCGGTGCCTCCGTAGGACACTTCGGAGTAAGAATCAACAAGAATTGCCCTTACAACCTTCAAGTAGTTTTTCACTTCTTGAACGGAAGAATCGTCTTTCAACCTGAAAGCCTTTATTACCCTTGACGCTCCTACATACTCGCACATCTCAGGAGTTTCGTCTCCGTGAAGTTGAGCGTAGTCAAGGTTGGCATAACTCATGATTTCAAGAATGTCTCTCGGGTCTTCGTTAACAAAAACACCGACCTTTGAAACAAACGGAGGAAGATTTTGAGTGATTTTTCTGACAACTTGAGGAGTTACTGCCCTTTTACTCTTCGGATAAAAAACAAATCCCAGCGCATCCGCTCCGGATTCAACGCAAGCAAGAGCATCTTCAACGGTAGTTATTCCGCATATTTTCACCTTAACCATTACCTTACCTCGTCAAAAGACTGTAATAGATAAGTCCCAAATACTCGTGAAGGGCAAAGTAACTCCTTTGCAGACTGCCGATGCTCGGCAGATAACTCGTAAATATGTATTCGCTTCTTTCAACAAGGTATCCTGCCGGAACTGGCACGACATCAATTCCGAGTTTTTCAAAGGTTTTCACGCTCCTTTTCATGTGAAATGCGGACGTTACAAGACACACCTTTCCGGGTTTAATGCCGGAAAGAAGTTCCTTCGTTTTCTTTGCATTTTCAAAGGTGTTTCTGCTTGCTCCTTCTTCAATGATGCTTTCTTCGGGAACTCCGAGGTGAACCAAAAACCTTTTCATAGCGGTGGATTCCGGCTCTTCTCCCCTTTCAAAAACCTTTCCTCCGCTGACCACTATCGGAACCGGGTTCTGCTTCCACACCTTGAAAGCCTCAAAAAGCCTCATCGCAACTTGAGGTCTCACGCAGGACTTAAAGTTTTCCGAAGGACACCTTGATACCCTACCCCCGCCGAGAACGACGATTACGGAGCATTCTTTTATCTCCTCCGGCTTTGGATACGGAACCGCATCCTCAAGGGGTAAAAGTAAAGCGTTGCTTACGACTTCCGTTGAAAGCAGGTAAATGAGAGCCGTAGTAAAAAGCAAAACGCCAATTGCCGGTTTAAGTCTTTTCAGGGCAAAAAGTATTATTGACACCGCTAACAAAACGAAGAACAAGCCGGGAGGTAAGAAGAAAAAAGAAACAAGTTTGCTAACGAGAAACAACTTCCACCTCCGGAAAATCCAAAGATGTTCAATAAGGAATTATATCAAACATCCTTCACAAACAGCGTGTTTTAGTTTATCTTCCACCTTGAATAAGCGGTTGCGAACCAAAAGTTTCGGCAGAAATTATGACTGAAGACGGGGCTTTGGTATAATGAAAAACGGACAACGCCCGGCGGAGGGCTTTAAGATGGTCAGCAGTGAAAAGAGAAAGTTGAAAATCAAGGTTGACGGGAAACCTGTAGAACTTGAAATCAACTCAAAAATTTCTCCCCTTGCCGTTTTGAGGCTCGTTGAATACAAGTATTTGTTTCCGGAAAGGGCAATAAAGTATGTTGAAAAAAACGGAGAAGTGATTCATCCGGTAAAACTTGAATTTCTCAAAGACTTGAACGGGATAAACATCGTAACAGAACCTTCAACGAACATGGTGAAAAAACAAATGGAAATAGCAGTCAGCGCTCTTGAAGCCATTTTGGGTGTGTTGCCTCAAATTGCAGAGGACATAAGAAACGATAACGACAGAGGAAAACTTTTGCTGGACAACGTGTTGAGTTCTATTGATTGGACGGTGAAGATAGTTGAAGACGGCAGTAAGTTAATGCCGATTTACGAGGGAATAGACGAAGCAATTGCGAGAATTGAAGATACGATTTTCAAGGTTGACGAACTCCTTTCCGAAGATGAGAAAGAAAAAACCGCAAAAGTTGTAGAAGAAGAACTTCCGGAAGCCATAAGAGAATGGAAAGAGTTCATTAAAGGCATGGTTAACTTTCTCGGGAACGCTCCGGGAGCGGTTCATTGACGGAAATCTTGGGCTTTGTCATTGGTGCCGTTGTTGGAAGTTTTTTAAACGTTTGCATTTACAGGATTCCCAAAAAAATTTCCATCGTTCATCCTTCCTCATTTTGTCCTAATTGCGGAGAAAAAATAAGGTTTTACGACAACATTCCGATAGTAAGTTACCTCATCTTAAAGGGAAGGTGCAGAAACTGCAAGAGTCAAATTCCGATAAGGTATCTTGTAGTTGAAATAATTTCTGCAGTCATTACCGCAATCGCTTGGAAAAAGTTCGGAATTTTAAAAGGAATTTACTACTCGGTCTTGTTCTGGGGACTTATCGTCGTTTCTTTCATTGACATTGAACACTTTGAAATTCCCGTAGAAGTGTGTTATTTCGTTCTTGTTTTCGGAATTTTCCTTTCTCCGTTTCTCGGAATCGGGTTTGTTGATTCAATCCTCGGAGCATCTTTTGGTGCCGGTTTGGTTCTTTTTATCATTGAAACCTACTATGTTTTTACAAAAAAAGAAGGAATGGGATACGGAGATGCCAACGTTTTGTCCGTTATAGGGGCTTACATCGGTTGGCAGAAAGTTCTTACCGTTTTGTTTGTTGCATCTTTCTTGGGAACTTTGTTTGCCCTGACTTGGTGGATTTTCAAAAGAAAACTTGAAAGAACTCTTCCTTTTGCACCCTTTCTTTCGTTAGGAGCAGTCCTGGTGGTTTTGTTTGAAAGGTTGAATTTTTTTGCAGGTTTGAGTTAAATTACTTTTAAGATTTCCAAAACAAGGGGGCAAGGTTGCAAATTTGCGTTCTCGTTTGCAACAAGTGCGGTGAGGAGTTTGAAGAGGAAATTCTTTCTCCCCTTCAACTCATTGACGTGAAGTGTCCGAATTGCGGTTCGGAAGATGTTGAAGTGATTGACATCTCAAGTTTTTGTTCTCCCTTTGGTTGAGGCTAAAAACGGGCAGTTGCCCTGCTTTTTGAAGGAGCGTTGAATTGCTTTGGAAGGGAGAAGCCCCTCCGAGAGCCAAACTGGCAGTTCCAATTCTCCTTCTCCTGCTTGCAATAGTCGTTGTTACCCTTTTGTCCTTTAACCTTCTTTTCAAAAGGGAAGTTGAAAGGGCTATTTATACAACGGTCTTACAGTTGAACAAAAACATTTTGAGAGACAAAGTAGAAGGAGCAATTATTTCTTTTGCAAGTAAAAAGAGCAGTTTAAAGGAAACCTTAAAAGAACGCTTGAAGGAAGAAGTTTTAAACGCTTATTCGGTTGCAGAAAACATCTACGCTTCTTGCAAAAAGTATCGGTATTCAAAGGAAAAGGCAAAGAGAATAATCCTAAAAACCCTTTCTTCTTACAGATTCCTCGGCGGAAAAGGATTTATTTTTGTCTCCTCTTTGCAAGGAAGAATGCTTCTTTACCCGGAAAACAAAAAACTTGAAGGTAAAAATCTGTGGAACTGGAAAGATGAAAACGGAAAGTTTGTCATAAGAGAGTTTAAGGCAACGGTTATGTTTTCTCCGAACAAAGAAGGTTTCGTAAATTACAAACTCGGAGGGGAAAGAATAGCCTTTGTTAAACTGTTTGAACCTCTAAAGTTAATCATCGGAGGAGAGGTTTCTTACGAGGATTTTAAAAGGTTCGTAAAACAAGTTCTTGAAAGGGAAAAGGAATTTACGAACCTTCTTCTCATAGATTGTGAAAAATTAAGCGGGCTTGAATCAAAAGTTTCTTTGCTCGTTTCCTGCGAAGACGCTCAAAAGTTAAAGTCCGGTGCTTACCTTTCTGACCTTGATACCCTCTACTACGTAAAGTATGTTGCTCCGTGGAACTGGATAATGGGAAGTTACATCAAAAAATCAAAACTTGTTCAGCAAAGCATCGTGGTTAAAAATGACGTTTTGCCCAAGGTTGACCTCGTTTTAAAGGTCAGTTCTGTCGGAATTGGCGTGATTTTTGCAATTTCTCTCTTGATTTTAGGATACTTATTCGGGGAACTGGCAAAAGCCCTAATTGACCTTAAAAAGAGCCACAGAGAACTTGAAACTCTTAACAGAGAAATGTTCATAATGGCATACACCGACGACCTTACCGGTCTTTCAAACCACAAAAAGTTCATAGAAGACGTAACTCATCCTGAAAAGTGTCCCGGAAAGACGTTCTTTGCGCTTATTAACATCAGAAACTTTAGAGAAATCAACGACCTTTTTGGAATTAAGGAAGGAGACAACATCTTAAAAATGTTCGGTCAAGCATTGGTTGCAGAAGCAAAAAGCATTGATAACTCTTTCATGGTTTACAGAATAAGGGGAGACAGGTTCGGCTTGCTAAAGTGCGGAGAGGAAACAGAAGAGGGATTTTTAAAGAAGTTAAAGGAACTTCTTAAAAGGTTGAGGTTAAAGGAGTTCGTAGTTGAAGACGTTAGATTCAGATTGGACTTTGTAGCGGGCGTTTCAAAGAATAGGGACAACCTCCTCATAGAAGCGGAAATTGCAGAACAGGAAGCGAAGAAAAGGCGTATGGACATATACGTGTTTGACAGAGAACTTGCGGGAATATTTGACACTCTCAAGAAAAACCTCGTCATAGCAACGGAGTTAAGGGAAGCGGTTGCCCAAGACAGGGTGATTCCGGTATTTCAGCCTATTGTTGAACTCGGAAGTAAAGAAGTGTCAAAGTATGAAGTTCTCATGAGGGTAAAGGGAAGCGACGGAAAGTTCATATCCCCCGGAGACTTTTTGCCCGTTGCCAAAAAACTTGAACTTTACAACGAACTTTCAAAAACTCTAATTGGCAAAGCCTTGGACCTTGCAAAAGAAAAGAACGTTAGGGTTTCAATAAACATTTCTTCCGAGGACCTTGCTTCCATAGAGATGAAGAACTGGCTTTATAAGAAACTTGAAGAAGACAGCGTTGGAAGTCTTGTGTGTTTTGAAATTGTTGAAACGGAGGCTTTCAGCGACTTGGAGGTTCTCAAAGAGTTTTATTCAAAGATTAAGGAACTCGGAGCAGAACTTGCGGTTGACGACTTCGGAAGCGGTTATTCAAACTACGAATACCTTTCAATAATCAAACCGGACTACATCAAGGTTGACGGAAGCCTCGTTTCAAGGATTTTGGAGTCAAAGGAAATAGAGTCGTTGATAAGATACATCTTGATGTTTGCAAAAGAAATGAACATAAAGACGGTGGCGGAGTTCGTTTCTTCGGAGGAACTCTGCAAAAAGGTTGAAGAACTCGGCTTTGATTACGGCCAAGGATTCTACTTCGGAAAACCCGCTATGCCGGAGGAAATATAAGGTGGCCGTCATTATCGGCTTTCTTGAGGTTCATTTGTATATTCCCGAGGCTCGTTCACTGAAAGAAAAAAGGAGCGTTGTAAAAAGCGTTCTTGAGAAAACAAAGAAGAAGTTCAACGTTTCCGCAAGCGAGATAGGAAAGCATGATGCTTGGCAGAATGCGGTGATAGGTTTTGTTCTTCTCGGAACGAGTCAACAAGTAGTGGATGCTACCCTTGAAAAAATCGTGGCGTTTATAGAAAATTTATATCCCGGAAAGGTTATGCTGTATCACAAAGAGTTTTTGTAGGAGGGAAGATGCTTTTTAAGATTTTGCTTGTGTTTCATGCTTTTATTGCTCTTCTTCTTATTCTTGTAGTCATCATTCAACCCGGACAAAGTGAAGGGGGAGTTCTCGGCGGACCGGGAACTTCTTCTGCATTTGGAGCGGACACCGTTTCGGTTTTAACGAAAACTACTGCCATTATCGGAGCGATTTTCCTTGCAAGTTCTCTGGCGCTTTCCCTCGCCGGAAGCAAGTATTTTTCGGGCAAGTCCTCTGTAATCGTTAAAGAGGTTAAAAAGTGAACCCGAAAAGGGAAGTCTGGGCTACGAAAATAGGTCTCATACTTGCAATGGCCGGAAATGCGGTAGGGCTTGGAAACTTCCTTCGTTTTCCGACCCAGGCTGCCCAAAACGGCGGTGGGGCTTTCATGATTCCCTACATTCTTGCAATGCTCGTCATAGCCATTCCTCTAATGTGGACAGAATGGGCAATGGGCAGATACGGCGGAGCAAAAGGACACGGAACGACTCCCGCAATATTTTACCTTCTGTGGAAACATCCTTTGGCAAAATACCTCGGAATTTTCGGCTTGTTCATTCCGTTCGTGGTCCTGTGTTATTACATTTACATTGAATCCTGGACGCTCGGATACGCTTTTTATTCCCTTTTTAACTTACTGCCCCATCCCGACCCTTCATTGCCCAAGGACGAACTGTTAAAACCTTTCGCAGAGTTTCTTGCCAACTACACGAAACCTTCTCCCGTAGCCTACGTGTTCTTTTTAATTACGGTTGCCTTTAACGCTTTCATCCTTTACAGGGGAATAAGCGGTGGAATTGAAAAGTTCGTAAAGGTTGCAATGCCAACGCTGTTTCTCCTTGCAGTCGTTCTCATGGTTAAGGTTATTCTTCTTGAAACCCCGAACGGTTCTGCAGTTGAAGGTCTAAACTTTCTGTGGGAACCGGACATCAGTCAACTTTCAAATCCGCAAGTGTGGCTATCTGCAGCAGGACAAGTGTTTTTCACTTTGAGTTTGGGATTCGGAGCCATTGTAACTTACGCTTCCTACATTAGAAGAAACGACGACATCGTTGCTTCCGGCCTTTCCGCCGCTTCTTTGAACGAACTTGCAGAGGTAATTCTCGGAGGTTCAATAGCAATACCCGCAGCGGTTGCGTTTTTCGGAGTTTCTAACGCAAAGGAAATAGCGGAAAGCGGGGCTTTTAACCTTGCCTTTGTTAGCCTTCCGGCCGTCTTTTCAAACCTTACCCTCGGAAACATCTTCGGATTCTTCTGGTTTTTCCTTCTGTTCTTTGCAGGTGCAACTTCATCCGTTGCAATTGCCATTCCCGTTATTGCCTTCCTTGAAGACGAACTCAAACTCAGCAGGAACGTTGCGGTTTCCATTACTCTTGCATTAATGTTTGCGGTTGCTCACGTGCCGATTTTTATGCCGAAGGCTCTTGACGAAATGGACTTCTGGGCAGGAACGTTCTTCGTGATACTGTTTGCCCTCGTTGAGGTAATCGTCTTTTTCTGGATTTTCAACGGCAAGTTGGCTTGGAGGGAAATCAACAGGGGAGGTATTTTCAAGGCTCCGAGGATATTCTTCTACATCATCAGATACATCACACCCCTCGTTCTTCTTGCCATACTGATTGCATGGGGCTTCACGGTAATGCCGAAAAAACTTGCGGGAGGGGATGTTCAAGTCTGGACCGCAAGAATCGTAATGCTTGTTCTTTTCGGACTGTTTGCTTTCATGGTGAGCCTTGCTAACAAAAAACCAAGGTAAAAAAGTGCTTCCTGAAATCTGATGTGCACCTTTCTGACTAGCCTAAAATGAGTTGCTAAGGTGAGCGTTCGGGAAAAACTTGGACTCAAAGAACTAATTGCAATTGGCGTTGGGGGAATGATTGGAGGGGGGATTTTTTCTGTTCTTGGAGTTGCTATCGGCTTTTCAAAAAGCCTTGCTCCCCTCTCTTTCCTTATAGACATGCTGATTGCTCTGTCTGCCGGCTATCACTACGCGAAGTTGTCTCTTCGGTTTCCGAGTGACGGAGCAAGTTATGTCTTCCTTAAAAGGGCTTTCCCGGAGCACCTTTGGATAGCAAATATTGAAGGATGGATTGTCATCGTCGGATACATAGGAACTCTCGCCCTTTATTCGTTTACCTTTTCCGCTTACATTTCAGACATTCTGGGGCTTGCCAACAACCACCTTGCAAGAATCTTTTTTTCTGTTTTCATCATCCTTTTCTTCTTTCTGGTTAATCTGAGAGGAGTCAGAACCGCCGGAATTACGGAAGACATAGTAGTTTACGGCAAAATCGGCATTCTCTTGTTCTTGGGACTGATTGGAATCTTGAGAACTTCCTCTGGTTCTCAATTTGCCGGTTTCCCAGAGATTCATTCCGTTTTTCTCGGTTCTGCGGTTATATTCGTTGCCTATGAGGGTTTCCAATTGATAACAAACGCAGTTCTTGAGTCTGAAAGTCCGGAGAAGAACATTCCGAGAGCAATTTATGCTTCAATAGTCATAACCGGAGCAATATACATACTGCTTGCAATCGTTGCGGTTAAATTTTTGTCGTTTGAAGAAATAATGAAAGCAAAGGAATATGCCCTTGCGGAGGTTGCAAGTCCCGTTCTCGGAAGTCTGGGAAGGGTTCTTGTGGCTCTTGGAGCAATACTTGCTACCAGTTCTGCGATAAATTCAACTCTTTTCGGTGCTTCAAGAATGATGGCGGAGATGGCTTCAGAAGGAACAATGCCAAAAATATTTGCAAAAAGAACGGGAAAAGAAGTTCCTTACATATCTCTTACCATTTTATCCTTTGTTTCCCTTGCCTTCGCAGTTCTCGGAGGACTTGACACCATAGCAGAATTTTCAAGTATGACCTTTTTGCTCGTTTCCATAGGAGTTTCAATTGCGAACATAAAGTTGAGGAAAGAAACAAAGGCAAATATTTATCTTGCCGTTCTTGGTCTTGCTTTGATGGGAATAACCACCCTAACCATAGTCATTTACCTTGCTCTGAATGAGTTAACAAAACTTCTGAGCATACTCGCAATATACACAGTTTCGTCCGCGTTTGCTGTTATGTTTGTGCGTAAAAGTTAACCTGACCAAGCCAATTTTTTGTTGTAAAATTTTTACAAATTTTTTACAATAATCACACATGCTCTTGGAGG